>NZ_DFRG01000212.1:0-34817 GCF_002378135.1 Thioclava sp. UBA3469 | reverse complement strand
ACATCGGTGTAGCGGCCTTCGGGAATGTCGAAGAAGTCGCGGAAATCGGCCTCGTTCATCAGCATCAGATCCGAGGTCATCAGCGCGGAGTCGCGGCTGAAGGTCTTGGCGACGTCGAATTTCTTCAGATCGCCCTCATAGCGCGACAGGAAAACCGGCGCGCCCGCCCATTCGAGGCCGCGTGCGCGGGGGATGCCCTCGCCAATCGCGATCTGACCGGGGTCGGGCATCATCTCGGGATCGTCGGGCACCATGACGGTGTAATTCGCGCCGTTGATCCGGTCGTAATAATAGCCCCAGAGCCGGGGATGGGCCTCGGTCACACCGCGGATCGCCGCGATCTCGTCGGCGACCGATCCTTCGATCAGATCCTGACGGCCCAGCGTGATCTTCTGCACGGTGATCTCGGGCGCGCCTTCGAGCACGGTCGTGGTCTCGAACCGCAGGCTGGCGGCGAAGAACATCGCCGAGGCGAGCACGAAGACCACAACGGAATAGACCGCGATCAGGGCAATATTCTTGCCTTTGCGGCGGGCGAGAGCGGCGAGAGTGAAATCGGCCAGCGCGCGCTGGCGGCGCAGGAATGGGGTCATTTCGCGGCCTCGGGTTGGAAGAGGAGCCAGCCCTTGCCGGGCGTGGCGGGGGGCGGCACGAAGGTGCCGGAGGGGAAGTGGTCGAAGCTGCCCGGGTGGTCCTGAAACGGCGTGTTCAGATCGGCGAGGCTCGGGTTCCGGGTGTAGCGCGCCTCGGTAAACAGCGCCGGATCGGTCAGCCCCAGCCGCGCGACCAATCTGCGCTCTTCGAGCAGACGCCCATCACGATGGGGACGCGCGAAGACGGGGTAGTAAAGCTCCACCGCCAGCAGCAGCGTCAGGGCGCCGAGCCCCGCGAAAACATAGGTTGAGCGCCGCATCAGAACGGGCCGCCCTGATCGAGCGCGTCGATCAGCTCCGGCGTGACCTCGTCATGGCGCAACAGCTTCTGGCCCTTATGGTCGCGCATGAAGTCCTGCGCATCGACCGCGTTCATCAGCGGCACCAGCTCGTGGCCCATCGGGCCCAGAACGTCCGAGCCGACGACATAAAGCGCCTCGCGTGCGTCGATCAGCTTGAGCCCGTAATACTCGGTCACGCCCATGCCGGCGATCTGGTCGGCTTTGCGGCCAAGGGCGTATTTCTCCATGTCGAACATGTATTTGAAGTAGTCCTTGGCGCCGTCGAAATGATCGGCATAGCCATCCGCGTAGAGCACCGTGGTGATCCATTCGGGGTATTTGTAGACGAACATGCCGCAGAGCGGGCAGGTGTCGTCGGGGCCGGGCGGGGGCAGGTCGAGCGTGGGCGCATCGGCGTGCGCAGCACTCAGCCCCGGGCCGAGCGAGAGGGCAGCGGCGAGGCCCGCCGCGCGTTTGAGCATCTGGCGCCGCGTCGGGCGCGACAGGGCGCGCGACAGGGGGCGTGCGGGCGGGCCCCCGTGATGGCAGGGATGGTTGCACATCGTCTTGCAACTCCTTGAATATAGGTCGGAAAGGACGGGGCCGCGCGGGCCCCGCCTAGAGGCGATCACTGACCGGCGCGGGCGCGGCGCTCGGCGCGGCGTTTGCGAATGTTGATCGTGTCGCGCGCCATATCGGCATAGGCCATGACCAGCGCCTCGTCGAAGCTCGCCAGCTTGCCCCCGTCCTTGGCCGCCGCATCCGCCTTGGCCGGATCGGCATAGGCGTATTTCGACGTGCCGGTCATCGTGCCGGGCTTTTTCGCGTCGATCACGTAGGTCATGTCGTCGACCACCGCGAGCGGCTTGACCTTGGCCGTGGCCCCCGCATCGCCCGCATAGATCGTCTTCGGACCCGCATCCATGTTCAGCGCGAGGCTGATCGCCGCGCAATGCAGCGAGCAGGTGCCGTCGACCGTGTCGTTGTCATAGACGATCAGGTGGCGCGTCTGGCTGAACATCTGCCGCATCATGCCGCAATAGGGGCAGCGGGGGTATTTCTCGAACTCGTTCTCGAGCGGCGCGGTGTCGGTCTTGAGAAAACGGGTCAGCCCGTTCTGGTCGGTCCAGTCCATCGGCGACATCGGCATGCCGTCCATCGGTTTCATATCCTCGGCAGCGGCGCCGGAGGCCACCAGCGCGAGGCCGGTCGAAGAGGTCAGAAGAAAGTCGCGTCGTTTCATTGGGATCATCCTGTCATATCGCAACGCACCGCCATCGAGAGACGGGCGCAGTCGCGAGCCATGTGTCTGGTTTGGAAAAAGGCACGTCCGGATAGACGTGCAGGGACGCACTCAGACGACAGGAGGGGCGCGGGCGTGCCGGAAACGGGGCGCGGTCTGCACCGGGAGAGAGACCCGCTCAAGGGACGCGTGGAGCGGGACGATCTCGCGGTCGAGACGGGCCGGGGTGACAATGGTGTCGGGGGCTTCAAACGCGCAGACCGAGGCCGAGCCGCAGACTGCGCATTGGCTGTGGACTTGACCCGTGGGCGCGGTCTGGCCGGGCAGGGGCGCGGCCCCATCCGGCGCGGCGACCGTTTCGCCCTGCGGGGTCATGTAGACGATGCCCTCGCCGGTACAGACCTGCAGCAGCCCCATCTGCGCGCCGGGCGCGGTCCGGCCGGTGGCGGCGATGGCGGCCGCGCCCAGATGATCGGTCAGCAGGACGACCTGCAGCAGGATCGCAACGAGCGCGGTCAGCAGCGCCGATTGCGCGCGGCGCAATCCAGCGAAGCGCGGCGCGTGCAGGCGCGGGCCGCGGTCGATCTTGCCGTCAAAGGCTCTGGAGGCGCGTTGGGGTCGGGTCATCACTCAAGCTCGTATCACATGAGGGTGAGCCGAGAATTGATCCGCGTCAAACGCTTGAGGGGTGACTCAGCGTCGCAGTGTCGCGCGCTCAGAGCGCAGGCGGTCGGGCCATGGTCCGGCCTGACCCCTGAGCCTTCAGGCCACGCGACGCCAAGGCTGCGCGGGGAAGTGCACTGCCTCGCCGGTCTCGATCGAGCGCTGCACCGGGCCCTTCGGGTTCCGCTGCGATATCTCGACACAGCAATTCGGAAACCTGATGATAGATCGGCAGGCCGGTGCGCTATCAAGCAGGTTGCTTATCTAAGTTAAGTCGAAGAGCAGCCGCGAGCGAGAGGCGCATGACTGCAGTGCGGATGAGAGCGGTTATGTCGCGCCGAACCTTTGGACCGGGGTGGGGCGCGCGCGCGTTCGGATTGCGGCGCGGCGCTGGTGGGCTCGGTCGGCAGGTGCTCTCGAAGCTCGAGGAATTCCGCGAGATGTGCATTCGCGCCTTCATCTTGTAGGGCTATCCGCATATCGACACGGTCTCGCTGCCCGAAATCTATGGGGCCGCTTGCAACACCGCTCGCAGAAGGGAAACGCCGCTAATGGAAAAGATCGACCTCACCTCCGACGTGGCACTCAGCCGGATCGTCTATGGCATGTGGCGACTGGCCGACGATGCTGACACCTCGCCCGCCCATGTGCGCGCCAAGATCGACGCCTGTCTGGAGCAGGGGATCACCACGTTCGACCATGCCGACATCTACGGTGGCTATACGGCGGAGGGGGTATTCGGCGCGGCGATGCGCGAGGATCCGTCGCTGCGCGATCAGATGGAGATCGTCACGAAATGCGACATCATCGTCGCGGCGGGCCGTCATGCGCATCGCAAGGTGAAGCATTACGACACCTCGCGCGCGCATATCGAAGCTTCGGTCGAGGCTTCGCTGAAGGAGCTGGCCACCGACCGGATCGACCTGTTGCTGATCCATCGCCCCGATCCGCTGATGGATCATAACGAGACGGGGGCTGTGCTCGACGATCTCGTGGCCTCGGGCAAGGTGCGTGCGGTTGGCGTGTCTAACTTCCGCCCGTGGGACTGGGAGTTGCTGCAATCGGGGATGAAGACGCCGCTCGTGACCAACCAGATCGAGATCAGCCTTGGCTGTCTGCAGCCCTTCACCAACGGCGATCTGGCCTTCCACCAGCGTCAGGCGCAGCCCGTGATGGCATGGTCGCCGCTGGGTGGCGGCGCGCTGATGACCGGCGAGGGTCGGGTGCAGAGCGTTCTCGATGAGATCGCGCAGACGCAGGGTGTCGATCGCGCGGCTGTCGCGACGGCTTTCCTGCTCGCCCATCCGGCGCGGATCATCCCGGTGATGGGGACCAATAACCTCGAGCGGATCGCGAAGCTTTCCGATGCGCTCAAGGTTCAGATCGACAGGGAGACGTGGTTCCGCCTCTACGAGGCCGGGCTCGGTCAGCCGGTCCCATGAGAAACGCCGCCCGCTAGTTCATCCCGCGCCACCCGGCGCGGGGTCTTCTTTTTCGGGGCGGATAAGGGGGCGTTCAGGCCGACAGCCAGCCCTCGAGCTTACCGCTATCCGGCAGGCCGCCCGTGTGGACCAGCTTCCCGTCGACCGAGACGCCGGGGGTCGACATCACGCCAGCCATGGCGATTGCGCGGGGGTCGGTCACCTTCTCGACCGAGACCTCGATGCCGAGCTTGGCGGCCGCTTCCTTGACCATCTCCTCGGTCTTTTCGCAGCGCTTGCAGCCGGGGCCGTAAACCTTGACGTCCTTCATCTCTTTTCTCCTTAGAACAATGCGTTGAACAGGAAGCCGACGGCGAGGATGCCGCTGGCGACGACCCCGATGAACACAGCGATCAGGCGCAGTTTGAGGACCTGTCGCAGGATGATCATCTCGGGCATGGACAGCGCGATCACCGACATCATGAAGGCCAGAACCGTGCCGAGCGCCGCGCCCTTGCCCAGAAGCGCCTCGACGATCGGGATGACGCCGGCGGCGTTGGTGTACATCGGCACGCCCATCAGCACCGCGGCCGGCACCGACCACCACGTGCCCGAGCCCATGATCCGCACCATCAGATCCTGCGGCACATAGCCGTGGATCAGCGCGCCCATGGCGATCCCGACGATGATCCAGATCCAGACCTTGGCGAAGATCTCGCGCACGGCCTCGAGTCCCAGACGATAGCGGTCGGTCATGCTCAGATCATCGCTCTCGACCGCGCCCGGCGTGGTTGCGCCGGAATGGATGTCGCGCACCCAATCCTGCAGCCAGCCCTCGACATGGAGCCTGCCGATTACCCAGCCCGCGACGATCGCGATAGCGAGGCCGAAGCCAAGATAGACCAGCGCCACGGACCAGCCGACGAGGCCGACCAGCAGGATCAGCGCCACTTCGTTGACCATCGGGGCGGCGATCAGGAAAGAGAAGGTGACGCCCAGCGGGATGCCCGCGGAGACAAAGCCGATGAAGAGCGGCACCGCCGAGCAGGAGCAGAACGGGGTCAAGACGCCCAAGCCCGCCGCCATCACGTTGCCGACGCCCTCGCGCTTGCCCGAGAGAAGCGCGCGGGTCTTTTCGGGGCTGAAGAAGCTGCGCACGACCCCCATCGCGAAGACGATCAGCGTCAGCAGCATCATCACTTTCGGCACGTCGTAGAAGAAGAAGGCCAGCGCCTCGCCGGTATGGGTGTCGCGGGCGACTGGCAGCAGCGAGACGATCCATTCGGAGAGGGCCGGGAGCTGGTGGTAAACCACCCACCACGCGACGAGGCCTGCCGCGACGACCACGCTCCACGCCCAGCCGGGCATCCCGCCATGCGGCGTTTCATGCTGCGTCACACTCATGCCGCGCTCCTTTCCGTCTTGGCGCTGGCTTTCATGACCGCGCTCAGGATTTGCTGGATTTCCGGGGAGAGGTCGGGGTTCACCCGATACCGGACCCATTGCGCATCGCGCCGGTCGACCACCAGCCCGGCGGCTTTCAGCACGCCCATATGGCGCGACATGCGCGACTGGGTGGCATCGAGACGCGCCATCAATTCGCAGGCGCAATGCTCGCCCCCGTCATGCAAAAGCTGCATCGCCCCCAGCCGGGTGGGTTCGGCAAGCGCGGAAAGAACAGTCACGATCATCGGTGCCTCCATTTCTACATTCGCATATGCGCATTCGCGCAAATGGAGTCAACGCGCCCGAGGTGGAGCATTCGGTCGCCCCCATCCACCGGGGTGCGGGAATCTATCGAAGAGAGTGAGCGCATCACGGGCCTCCGACCTTCACAGGACCGGGGCTAGATTAGCGCTGAGGGGGTGCGTCGCTTCAATGCGCTCGATCAAGTCGGGCGCGATTTTTCTCGATCTCTAGCGAAAGGTCACTGTGTTCGGCCTCAGGATTGGCCCTTCGCGATGTTGCGCTCCATAAGCCGCTGGAACAGCCGGGGCGAGGCGCGGTTGATCCACCACGCGAGCCGCGCGACGCGGCCCACCGGGATCATCGGGCGGCCGCGCTTCAGTCCGGCGAGGATCACCCGTGCGGCAGCCTCGGGCGTCATGTAATCCACCCCGTCCGCAGCCGCACCGGGGCGCGCGATGCCGTCCGATTGCCGCTCGGCCCTGTCGATATTGGTCGCCACGAAGGAGGGTGCCGCGATCTGCACGCGCACGCCGTGAGGGGCCTCCTCCGAACGCAACGATTTGAAGAACCCTTCCAACGCATGTTTCGACGCTGCATAGGCCGTGCGGTGGTAAAGCGGCGAGAACCCCGCGACCGAGGAAATCGCCAGATGCGTGCCGTGGCTTTCCCGCACGGGTTCGAGGAACTGCCGCGCCATCGCGGTCGCCGCGAAATAGTTAATCTCGAAGACCTTGCGATGCGCGGCCTCGGTCAGCTCGGAGAACGGCCCGATCTGGGTGACACCTGCATTGTAGATCACCAGATCGATCCGGGGGTAACGCGTCAGGATGTCTTTGCAGGCGCTGGCAAGCTGATCCGCGTCGGTCAGATCGCAGGCGATCACCTCTTCGTTCGGCGCGGCGGTAAGGCCCGAAATATCCCGATCGAGCAGAACGACCTGCCAGCCCTCGGCGCGCAGCCCCGCCGAGAGCGCCTGCCCAAGCCCCCCGGCACCGCCCGAGATCACCGCGACCCGCGTGCTCATAGCCCGGCCTCGAGCGCCCAAAGATCGAAGACTTCCGCGCTGGTCAGCTCGGGCGTGTAGCCGAACACCTCTTTCAACGCGTCGTTGGCCAGAACGGGGCGGTATTGCAGGAAGCGCACCTGCTCTGGCCCGTAGCGGCTCAGCCCAAGCGGATGGGCGATGGCGAGCGCCGCCTTGATGCCAAGCGCGGGCAGGCGGCGCACCGGTTTGCGCAGACGCCGCGCCAGATCGCTGACGCCGAGCGCGCCATCGCCCGCCACATTGAAGATGCCCGGCGGTCCATCGGTTGCCGCGCGGATCAGGATGCGCGCGAGATCGCGGGTCCAGATGAAGACGAAGGGGCTCTCGCAGCCTCTCAGCGCGAGCAGGCGCGGCTTGCGGAAAAGCGCGGTGATCTGGTTGTCGGTGCCCTTGCCCAGAACCGTACCCACCCGCAGCACGACCTGCTCGAGGGCAGGGTGGGTGTCGCGCGCCTCGGCCAGCATCTCCTCGACCTGCCGCTTGTGATCGGCATAGGCGAACTCGGGACTGCCGCGCACAGGGTCGCTCTCGCGCAGCGGCACGGGGTTGTCGGCGTGATAGCCATAGGCCGCGCCCGAGGAGGTCACGACGAGCCGCCGAACCCCGACCGCAAGTGCCGCCTCCAGCACCTTCCGCGTGCCCTCCACATCGACCTTATAGGCGAGCTCGCGCCCCATGCCGGGGCCGGGGGTCACGATGGAGGCGAGATGCACGATCACCTCCGGCCGTTCGCGCGCGATGACCTTGGCGGGGGCGTCGGTGGTCACATCCATCGCCACGAAACGCACGGCTTCGGGCAGGGTGTCGGGGCAAGCCAGATCGGTCGCGATGACCTCGTGGCCGCTCTCAGACAGTTCGGCGGTGAGTACGCGGCCGATCATGCCGCCCGCTCCGGTAATCAGGATTCGGGTCATCGTGCGGCCTCCTTTCGTCTCATGATGGTCGAGATCGCGAAGCCCGCGATGATGTGCCAGATGCCCCAGAAAGCCGCGACGATTGCCATGCCGCCCAAGCCGCCGAAGAAGGCGAAGATCAGCACGAGGCCGAGACCTGAATTCTGGATGCCCGTCTCGATGGTGATCGCGCGCCGGTCGAAGGGCGACAGCCGCGCCAGCGTCGCGGTGCCATAGCCGCCCGCGAAGGCCAGCGCGTTGTGCATCACGACCATCCCCGCGATCAGCCCGACGAATTGCACGAAATATTGCCAGTTGGCACTGAGCGAGAGCGCCACGAACGCCACGAAAATCGCCATCGAGATCCATTTCAGCGGATCGCGAATGCGCGTCGTGAGGTCATAGCGGTAATGGTTCAGCGCAATCCCGGCGATCAGCGGTAAGAGCAGCATGACACCGACGGTGATCGCCACGCTTACCGGGTCGATATGGGTCTCGTGCAGCAGCGCCCGCGTCGGGGCGTACAGGCTGCCCCAGAAGGCGATATTGAGCGGCGTCAGCACGATTGCCGCCACCGTGGCGAAGGCGGTCAGCGAGACCGAGAGCGCCGTGTTCCCACCCGCCCGATGGGTGAAGAAGTTCGAGACATTCCCGCCCGGGCAGGCCGCCACGAGGATCAGCCCCAGTGCGATCGACGGGCTGGGCTGCAGCGCCAGCACCAGCCCGAAGGTGAGCGCGGGCAGCACCAGAAATTGCGACGTGAACCCGACGATCAGCGCCCAGGGCCTGCGCACCAGCGGGCGGAAATCGCGTGGGGAGAGGTCGATCGCGACCGAGAACATGACGATGCCGAGGATCGCGTTGAGCAGATGCAGGGCGCCGGGGCTGAAATTGAGCCGAACCGCGTCGAGCCCCGTCATGCCGGGGCCTTCCCGCCGAGCGCCTTGATCCAGCCTGTGACCGCCTTGCGATAGGTCGCCTTGTCCACGTAATAGGCCATCCGCGCGAGCTTGAGATAGGCCATGCCGCCGGTCGCACGCTCGAACCCTTCGGCTTTCTTCGCCTGCAGGCGCTTCGCGGCCTCCGAGCCGTCGCGCAACCCGCGAATGTAGCGCGCCACCATCTCGGCCTGCTCGTGACGGCCCTGCCAGCCAAGGCCGCTCGCCTCCAGCATTCCCAGCACGAAGAGGTCATCGCGTTTGGGATGCATCGCGTTCAGGTACAGATGCGGCGCATCGCCTTGCCAGTTCAGCAGCTCGGGCGCGATGAACGGGTAATGCAGCTTGTAGCCGGTGGCCGCGAGGATCATGTCGTAATCCGCCTGAGAGCCATCCTTGAAATGCACCGTTTTGCCGTCGAGCCGTTCGATATCCGGGCGCACTTTCAGATCGCCGTGGCCCGCGTGGAACAGCACCAGCGAGTTCACGATCGGATGGCTTTCGTAGAGTTTGTAATCGGGCTTGGGAAACCCGTATTTCTGCGGATCGCCCACGAACCATTTCAACAGCGCGCCGTCGATCTTGCGCTTGAGCCACATCGGCAGCTTGATCGCCCCGCCCAGCGTGTCGGCGGGTTTGCCGAAGACATATTTCGGCACGAAGTAATAGCCGCGCCGCATCGACAGATCGCAGCTTTTGCCGTGATGGATCGCGTCCACCGCGATGTCGCAGCCCGAATTGCCCGCACCCACGACGAGCACGCGCTTGCCGGTGAATTGCGAGGGATCGCGATAGGCCGAGGAATGGATCAGCTCGCCGTCGAACTGGCCCGGGAAGTCCGGCATGTTCGGCTCGGAAAGCGTGCCATTGGCGATCAGAACGCCCGCATAGATCTCCGAATGCTCGCCCTCGCCATCGCGCCAGCTGACCCGCCAGCCCTCGCCATCGCCGCCCAGCGGTTCAAGTTTCGTCACCTCCGCATTGAAGCGGTAATGGCGGCGAATGTCGAAATGATCGGCGAAATCGCGGAAATACTGCGCCATCTCGCGGTGGCTGGGATATTCCGCCACCTCCTCGCGCATCGGGAAATCGGTGAATTCCGTCATCCGTTTCGAGGAAATCAGATGCGCGCTTTCATACATCGTCGAATGCGCGCCCTCGATATCCCAGAGCCCGCCCACATCGCTGTGCAGCTCGAACCCCTGATAGTCTACCCCCTGTTCGCCCAGCACCTTGGCCGCGGCCAGACCCATCGGGCCCGCGCCGATCAGGGCGAACGTGCCCCTCGTATTTGTCATGTTGCGTCTCCTCCCAGACATTCTTAAATTGAACCATTGTTCAAAATAAGCAAGCCCCGATCTGATGACGAAAAAGACGACCGAGAAACAAAGGCTTAGGGCGCCGTCGAAGCGCTCTCTCGCGAGTCGTTCACGGATTCTCGATGCGGCGGAAACGGTGTTTGCGCGGGACGGATTCGAAGGCGCGAAGGTGCGCGACATCGCCGCGCTGGCCGAGGTGCCGCTGGGTCTGGTGAACCATCACGGGGGCTCGAAAGAGGCGCTGTTTCGCGAAGTGGTGGAGCGGCGCGCCGAAGAGCTGGCGCGTCTGCGTCTCGAGGCTCTGGCGGAGGCGAAGGGGCAGGGGGCGCTCGATCTGACGGCGATCCTCGGCTGTTTCTTCCGGCCCTATCTGGCGAAGGCGGCGGGCAGCGATCCGCAGTGGCTGGCCTATGCGCGGCTTGTGGCGATGGTCTCGGCCGATCCGGCCTGGGCGGATATCTCGACCGATCTGTTCGACCCGACCGCGCAGCGCTTCATGGACGAGATCTGCGCGCTGCATCCCAAGGTCAGCCGGGCGGTCGTGGCCGAAGGGTTCGTCTATTCGGTCGCAGCCCTTCTGGCCTTCCTGACCTCGGAATGGCGGATCGCGGCGCTGGCCTCGCAGTCCGATGCGAAAGCCTCGGTCGAGGGGCTGGTCGCCTTCTGCGCGGCAGGCTGTGCGGCGCGGATCGCACAGGCCGAGACGTGACCGGATGCTGAGCGTAACGACCCTGCTGGTCATCACCGCCGTGTTCTTCTCCGCCTTCCTGCGCGGCATCGCGGGGTTCGGTTTCGCGCTGGCCGCGGTGCCGATCGTCTCGCTGATGGTGCCGCCGGTCGAGGCGGTGACGCTGGCGGTGCTGCTGCAGGTCGTGGTCGGGTGCCGCGATCTTTTCACCCTGCACGGGCATGTGCACAAACCCTCGCTCGCGCGGCTGTCGCTGGGCGCGATTGTGGGCACGCCGGTGGGGATTTTCGCGCTCACTGCCGTCAGCGCCGATGCCGCGCGGGTGATGATCGCGCTCGCCGTGCTGGCGGGGCTGGCGCTGCTGTTGCGCTACAAGCCTGCGCGCCCGCATCCCCATGGTGGGCTCGCGCTGCTGGCGGGCGTCGCCTCGGGCGCATTTTCCGGACTGGCCGCGATGCCCGGCCCGCCTGCGGTGGCCTATTATCTGGGCGCGGGCACCACGGCGGTGCAGACGCGGGCCTCGTTGTTGTTGTTCTTCTTCGTGGCCTCGCTGCTGGCCACGCCGGGGCTGATCTGGGCGGGTGCTGTGAATGGCGATGCGCTCTGGCTGACGCTGGTCTCGGTGCCTGCGCTTGCGCTGGGGACATGGGCGGGGACCGCGGCCTTCGCGCGGCTTGACAATACGCAGTATCGCTCTCTCGCCATCGTGGTCATGGCAATTTCGGCGGTGCTGGCAGGCTGGCGGGGGCTGTCGGTCTATCTCTAGGGCCGGGAGCGAGCGCCCCTCTTAGCTGCCGCGGGCGAGGATGAACCACTCGCCGATATTTTCGCGATTGATGAAGCCCACGAAATTCCCGGTCTTGCCGATCACCGCCACCGCGGGAATACGCCCTTTCGCGAACGCGTCGAGCACATCGTCCATCCCGGTTTTCAGCGACACGACGGGCACGTTGTCGAACATGATCTCGGAAACGGGGCGCTGGCGGAATTCGGGGTCGGGCCGGGCCAGCACGCTCTCGCGGGTAACGAAGCCGACGAACTGCCCGTCCGGCGTGAGAACGGGGAATTCCGATTGCGAGCTGTGCAGGATCGCCTGAGCGGCGGTGTCGAGCGTGTCGTCGGGCGTGAGCGACACGAAGGAGGTGATCACCGCGTCCCGCGCGGCCGAACGATGGGCGAGGCCACGCATCGCCGCATCCGAGCTTTCCGCCCCGGCCGCGAAGAAGATGAACGCCGCGATCAGTACGAGGATCGGGTTGCCGCTCGTCAGCCCCCAATAGGCAAAGAGCACGGCGATGACCTGCCCGGTGCGCGCCGCGACCTGCGTGGCTTTCACCCGGTCCATGAACATCGCAAGTGCCGCGCGAAACACCCGCCCGCCATCCATCGGGAAAGCGGGGATCAGGTTGAATGCCACGAGAAGCGCGTTGACCAGCGCGAGCCGGCCCCAGAAGCTTTGGCCTGGATTGTCGAGCGATTGCAGGTCGCTCAGCCAGCCGCTGCCGCCAAGAAAGATCGTCAGGATCAGGAAGATCACCACGTTGACCGCAGGGCCCGCCACCGCGATCAGGATTTCCTGCTTGGGGTTTTCCGGGATCCGCTCCAGCCGCGCCAGCCCGCCGATCGGCAGAAGGGTGATGTCGGGGGTGCGCACGCCGAACCGGGCCGCCATCGTCGCATGGCCGAATTCGTGCAGAACGACGCAGGCGAAGACCGACAGGATGAAGAGCATGTTGACCAGCGCGGCTTGCGGTCCGTCCGCCGCCCAGGCCGAGGCGGTGATCCAGATGATCAGCAGAACGAAGGTGACATGCACCCTGAGAACCGTGCCGCCGATCTTGCCGATTGAATAGGACCAGCTCATGTCATCCCTCTCTTTCCGCCGTGCGGTTGCCCCGAAAGCGGGGCGCGGCACACGGATGTCCTCCGCCCTCAATCTGACCCTTCGTCCCGATCACCACAAGGAAGCAATCCCAATAAGTGACGGAGTTTGAAAAAGCTTCTGCACGCGCAGATCAGAACTCGGTCACGCGCCGCGTCGTCTCCGGGTCGAGGAAACCCGCGACCGTGGCATCGGTCTCGAGCTGCAGCGCCCGGTGCAGGTCCGGCACCGCGGCGTGATTGAGAACGCGTTTCATCGCGCGGACCGACAGGGTGGGAAGATCGGCGAGGCGCTCGGCGGTCTGGACGGCCACCGCGATCAGCGCGGCATCGTCAACCACCTTCCACGCCAATCCGATCTCGCCCATCTCCTGCGCCGAATACCGGTCGCCGAAGATCAGCATTTCGCGCGCCTTGTTCAGCCCGACCAGCGCGGGCAGGAGCGAGGTGACGGCCCCGGTGACGAAGAGGTTCAGCGAGACCTCGGGGAAGAAGCCCTTCGCGCTCTCCGCCCAGATCGGGAAGTCGCAATTGATCGCCCATTCCAAGCCGCCGCCGACGGCCCAGCCGTTGATCGCGCCGACCACCGGCTTCGCGCCGAGCGTAATCGCATGGGTCGCGCGCTGGATCGCGTGCACGATCTCGCGCGCCTCTTCCTCGGTCTCGGGATGGGTATGGGCCTTGCGGTCATCGCCCGCGCAAAACGCTTTGCCCGCCCCGGTGAAGATGATCGCCTTGGTGGCCGGGTCGGCATTGGCGTCCTCGAATGCGCGCGCGACATCGACGACCAGCTGACGGTTCATCGCGTTGAGGCGTTCGGGGCGGTTGAGGGTGATGGTGCGCACGCCCTTGGCGCCAAGCTGGCTCAGGACGGTGTCGTAGCGGAAATCGCTCATTGGAAACTCCGGATGACGCGTTTGGTCTTGCCCTCGGTGCGCGGGAAGCTGTGGGCGGGGAGGAGGGTGACGCTCGCCGTCGCGCCGAGTTGCGACTTGATCCGCTGCTCTACCTTGCGCGCAAGATCGGGCGTCGCGTGCTGGCCTTCCGCCAGTTCCGCGCTGACCGGCAGGGTGTCATAGGGCGGGGGCGTGTCGAGCGTGATGCGGTAGTCGCCCGACAGCTCGGGGATCTCGTTGAGCACGGCGGCGACCATCGAGGGGAACATGTTGAGGCCCCGCACGACCACCATGTCATCGGAGCGCCCGACGACCGAGAAACGAAACCCGGTGCAGCCGCAGACACAGGGCTCGGTCCCGCCGATGGTGATGATGTCGCCGGTGCGGAACCGCACCAGAGGCTGGCAGTCGCGCACGAGGTGGGTCAGGACCAATTCGCCGCGCGCCCCGACCTCCAGCGGGATCGGCGCGTCGGTATCGGGGTCGATCAGCTCGGGATGCAGCACGTCGGCGGCCATGAAATGCAGCTTCGTGTCATACGGACATTCCGCCGCGAAGTTCGAGAAGACGTCCGAGACGCCGTAATTCGCGTTGCGCGGCTCCATCCCCCAGGTCTCGCGCAGGCGGGCGCGGAAGGCGGGGTCGTCGAGCCCCGGCTCGCCCCCGAACAGACCCAGCTTGAGGCCCAGATCGCGCGGCGTCAGTCCGGGGTGTTTCTCGGCGATGACCCGTTCGAGGACGGACGGGTAGGAGGGCGTGCAGGAAATCGCGGTGATGCCGACCTCGCGGATCGTCTGGATCAGAAGCTCGGTCGAGCCGACGCCGAAAGGCACGACCAGCGCGCCCGTGGCCTCCAGCGTCATGTGATCGGTCAGCCCGCCCATCCACATCTGGTAGTTCAGGCAATGCACCACCGTATGCTCCGCCGTCAGCCCCGCAGAGCGGTGACAGCGCCCGCCGACCTCCTGCGTCACCAACGCGTCGCGGGCCGAGAGCGCGAGGTTCATCGCCTGACCGGTGGTGCCAGACGTCCGATGCAGGCGGTTGGCGGTGCTGCGTGTGGCGGCGAGGTAGTCGCCGAAGGGCGGATGCTCGGCCTGCGAGATCCGCAGTTGCGATTTGTCGGAGAGCGGCAATTCAGGCAGGTCGCGCAGGTCCTCGGGCGGTCTGCGCCCCTGCCAGAGGTTCTGGTAAAAGGCCGAGGTTTCAGCGACATATGCCCGCTGCGCCTGCCAGCGGCGTTCGATCTCGGGCTGCAGCTCCGCGCGGGAAAGGTGCTCGGCGCCGGGAATGGTGGTCATGCCGTCATCCCCCGGTCCCAGAGCAGCGAGAGCGTCTCCAGCACCGCATCGCGATCCTGCGATATCTCGATCACGGCCGGGTCCTTCGCCAGCAGAAGGTTGGAGAGGTATTGGTCGACCATGCCCCCCAGCGCATAGGCGCGGCGCAGCAATTCGTCGCGCGGGGGCGCCGTCTTGCCCTCCTGCCGCTGCCTGCGTTCCACGGAGGCGACCACCGCCTCGATCCATTCCCGGTTGAGCGTCTGAAACGCCGCCTGCGCCTCGGGGAAGCCGTCGGTCGGGTGGATCAAGCTGCGCATCAACCCGCTATTTTGCTCGAACAGACGGAGATAGGCGCGGGTCGCCGCGCGCGGCGCATCATGGCCTTCGCGTTCGCTCGCCGCGCGCATCGCCAGTTGAAGGAAGGCCACGAAGCCCCGAAGCAGGCTGTCGAGCAGGGCGTTACGATCCTTGAAATAAAGGTAAAACGTGCCGTTCGAGACGCCGGCCTCCTTGCAGATCTCCGCGACGGTGAGGCCCTGCGGCCCGCCGTCTTGCAAAACCTTGCAGGCGGCGATCTGAAGCTGGGCGCGAGTGCGCTCTCCCTTCGGGCGTCCGGCGCTTGTCGTGGCAAGATGCTCCGGGAAAGAGAACACGGCGGCGTCCTGCGACGCATTTGCGAGGGTGGGGGTCACGTTCCGGCTCCAAAAATGAAACTGACGTCAGTTTTATATTTAGGGAGGCCGAAGCCGTCAACGCTGACGTGACTCTGCGCCGCGTCAGGTCGGTGCGCTCAGGTCGCGGAGGGTGCCAGATAGACCTCGCCCGGGGCGAAGGGGAGGAAGCGCTCCGCCGCAATCCCCGAGGCTTCGAGGCTGCGCCCCAGCAGGGCGGGCGGCTCGTCACGCGGCTCGTCGGTCAGCTGGAACGTCCCCCAATGACAGCCAAGCGCTTGCGTGGGGCCGATATCGGTGAAGATGCGCACGGCCTCTTCGGGCGCGACATGCTGGGGCTGCATGAACCAGCGCGGCTCATAGGCCCCGATCGGGATCACCGCGATGTCCGGCACGCCGTGCCGGGCGCGGATATCGCGAAAAAGCGCCCCGTCGCCATAACCGGTATCGCCCGCGAACCAGATCCGGCTCTGCGGCGTGTCGATCCAGAATCCGCTCCAGAGCGCCATGCGCCGGTCGCCGAGCCCGCGCGCCGACCAATGGTTCGCGGGCGTCAGAGTGACGGCGACACCGGGGGCCAGCGCGATCCGGTCGTGCCAATCCCCGGTCTCGATCTGCGCGTCGCGCACCGCTTTTCGCACCGTCGCATCCGTGCCCAGCGGCATCACCATCCTAGGGCGGTGGCGCTTATGCAGCTTGCGCAGCGTCACGGTGTCGAGATGGTCGTAATGGTTATGGCTGATCAGAACCGCGTCGATCGGCGGGAGAGTGTCGAAGGCGACACCGGGTGCGGTGACGCGCCGGGGCCCGGCAAAGCGCAGCGGGCTCGCGCGCTCCGACCAGACCGGATCGGTCAGCAGGTTGAGCCCCGCGACCTGAATGAGAACCGAGGCATGCCCGACCATGGTCAGCCGCGCCGTGTCGCTGCGCGCGGGCGGCACGCTCGGCTCGACCGGGACATGCTTGGGCCAGCGCGCCCGCTGCCCCTCGCGATGCCATTTCAGAATGTCGCGCAAGGAGCGGTCGGTGGAGGGCTGGTCCTGCGGGTGAAACCGCTCGCCGTCGAAATGGTCCGTGACCGGGCCGAAATAGTAGCGGTTACGTGCCATCTCGTGCCTGCCTTTGTCTTTAGGGGGAGTGGACCCGGCCTGTCGTGTCTCCGGATATCAGCGCGCCAGGGCCTCGAGATGAGCGGTGGCCCCCTCTGCAAGCGCGGTCGGGTTATAGCCGCCTTCTAGACAGGAGACGATACGCCCCTCGCAACAGCGGCGCGCGACGCCCCGGATCGCATTGGTCAGCCACCAGTAATCGCCTGCGGTCCAGAGCAGCCCGGAGATATCGTCCTCGCGATGCGCGTCGAACCCGGCGGAGACGATGATCAGCTCGGGTTTGAAGGCCTCCAACCGCGCCAGCCCGTCCTCCCACGCCACCTTCATCTCGGAGGCTCCGCTGCCACTGGCCAGCGGCAGGTTGAGCACGTTGTCATGCGCGCCGGTCTCCGAGCGCACCCCTGTGCCCGGCCAGAGCGACTTGGGCTCCTGATGCGACGAGATGAACAGGCTGCGCGGTTCGTCCCAGAGAATATCCTGCGTGCCATTGCCGTGATGCACGTCGAAATCGAGCACCGCTACACGCGACAGGCCATGCCGTTCGAGCGCATGAAGCGCGGCAAGCCCGGTATTGCCATAGATGCAGAACCCCATCGCCCGCGTCCGCGTCGCATGGTGCCCCGGCGGGCGGGTCGCGACGAAGACGCGCTTGGCCTCGCCCGAGAGGACAAGATCGACGGCCTGCAAGGCACCGCCCGCGCCCAGACGGCTCGCACGGCGCGACCCGGGCGAGACATGGGTGTCCGAGTCGAGATCGGCATGTTCCTCACGCGCGAAGACCTCTTCGAGCGCTTCGAGATAGGCCGGATCATGGCCCAGCAGGAGGTCCTCGTCATTGGCCTCGCGCGCCTCGATGACGGGCAGCTCCATCTCGTCGATCAGTCCGCGCACCGTCTCGAGCCGCCACGGACGCTCGCGATGATGAGGCCCGGTATCGTGACCAAGGCAATCCGCATGGGTGATCGTGACGAAACTGCTCATGAAGCTCTCCAGAGAAGGGGCGTATCGGGGCTATAGGCGCGAGTCGGACCCCGCCGCACCGTTACTCGTCCGGTGCTGCCCGTTGCGAAGCTGCGTCAGCCTTGGGGAAATGACAAGCACCCCCAAGGACGGAAACGCGCTTCCGCCGTGACTTTGAAGGGACGTCGCCTAAACGCGGCGCATTGCTGTCAGCAGGGTGGCCCGATCAGAAACACGGGCGGCAGTTCGCGCGCGCGGCGCTCTGCCAGCCGTCGTTTCGCGGTGGCCAGCTTGACCTGCGTGACCTCGAGGCGCACCAGCGCCCGGCTGCGCGCGTCATAGAGCCGCCGTATCGGTGAACCCGGATTTCCGATCATTCCCGGACGACGGTCCGCACTCGGCGGAAACCAGTCGTTCAAGGCGACAAGCGCGTCTCGCCACGCTCTGTCCGCCTCGATGTAACGCTCGAACGCAAGACGCAAGGCGCGGCGGCGCGTCGTGAGTTCCGGTCGCATTCTCTCTCCTCCCCAGAAGATTCGACATCTTTCAATTATAGCAGAAATGCGGCGAGTCGTCAGGTTTTGCTGGGCTCCGCGGCGATCACCGTCTCGAACACGGTTTCGCGAGCAGGGCAGGATTTCCTTGTCTTGACGCTTTAGGGTTGCGTTAAATGAACCATCGTTCATTTAATATGAGCGCCCCCATGGAGGATCAATGGCCCGATGTGCCGGCGATGGGGTGTCAGAGGAGGAAATCATGCATAGCGAGACGAACCCGCACCCTGAACTCGGTGTGGCCCCGAAACGCGGTCTGGCCCATGTCGCCGGGCCGACCGATACCCCGTTGATCGAGGACACGATCCCGGCCGTGCTGAAGCGCACCGCCGCGCGTTGGCCTGATCGCGAGGCTGCCATCTTCACCTCGGAAGGCATCCGCTGGACCTGGGCGGAGTTCGCGGCACGGGTCGACCGGCTTGCCTCGGGGCTGCTCGCGCTCGGGCTTCGGCATGGCGACCGGCTCGGCATCTGGTCGCCCAACCGATCGGAATGGCTGCTGACGCAATTCGCGACGGCGCGGATCGGGGTGATCCTCGTGAACATCAACCCGGCCTATCGTCTGCACGAGTTGGAATTCGCGCTGCGCAAGACCGGTTGCCGGGGGCTGGTGCTGGCGGAGACCTTCAAGAGCTCGGATTACCTGTCGATGATCCAGCGCCTGCTGCCCGAACTCGCGGAGAGTGAGCCCGGACAGCTGGAAACCATGAAACTGCCCGACCTGCGCGACATCATCACGATTGGCGAGACCCAGCATCCCGGATGCCATCGCTTCTCGGATGTCGAGGCGCTGGGCGAGGCGCAGGACCGCAGCGCGCTCGATCCGATCACCGCTCGGCTGGACCCGAACGAGCCGATCAACATCCAGTTCACCTCCGGCACGACCGGGTCGCCGAAAGGCGCGACGCTGACCCATCGCAACATCGTCAACAACGCGCATTTCGTGACCCACGCGATGCTGGCGACCGAAGCGGACCGCGTCTGCATCCCGGTGCCGTTCTACCACTGTTTCGGCATGGTGATGGGCACGCTGGGCTGTGTCACCAAGGGCGCGACCATCGTCGTGCCGAGCGAAGGCTTCGATCCCCAGAGCGTGCTGGAATGCGTCGCCGCCGAGCGCTGCACCGCGCTTTACGGGGTGCCGACCATGTTCGTCGCGATCCTGGAGCATCCCGATTTCGCGAACCACGATCTGTCCTCGCTGCGCACCGGAATCATGGCGGGCGCGCCCTGTCCGATCGAGGTGATGAAGCAGGTGCAGTCGAAGATGCACATGTCGGAAGTCACCATCGCCTACGGGATGACCGAAACTGCGCCGGTCTCCTTCCAGTCGGCCACCGATACGCCCTTGGAGAAACGTGTCTCCTCGGTGGGGCTGGTGCAGCCGCATCTCGAAGTGAAGATCGTGCGCGAGGATGGCTCGCTCGCCAATGTGGGCGAGCAGGGCGAGCTGCTGACGCGCGGCTACTCGGTCATGTGCGGCTATTGGGGCGAGCCCGAGCGCACGGATGAGGCGCTCGATGCGGACGGCTGGATGCATACGGGCGATCTCGCCCGGATCGACAGCGAGGGCTATTGCATCATCACCGGCCGGGTGAAGGACATCATCGTGCGCGGTGGCGAGAACGTCTATCCGCGCGAGGTCGAGGAGTTCCTCTACACCCATCCCGATATCAGTCAGGCGCAGGTCTTCGGCATCCCGGATCACAAGTTCGGCGAGATCGTCGCGGCATGGATCGTGCCCCGCAACGGCGCCGAGTTGACCGAAGATGCTATCCGCGCGTTCTGCCGCGATGAGATCGCGCATTTCAAGGTTCCGGCGGTGATCCGGTTCAAGGACAGCCTGCCGCTGACGGTCTCTGGCAAGCCGCAGAAATTCGTCATGCGCGATGCGATGATCGAGGAACTGGAACTGGAGGTCGAGGCGACCGCCTGAGCTGTTTCAAGTGTTGCGAGCGTCGCGCGGGGTCTCCGCGCGGCGCTCTCTGCCTCAGCCCGCGTCCTTGGGTTTATGCGTGCCGTTGAACCGCGCGCGCAGCGGCAACAGGCTCAGCGCCGCCGTCGTCGCAAAACCCGCGCCCGCCAGGAACGTCCATTGCGCGCCGCCGATTTCCCATAGCGCCCCGGCAAGCACGCTAGCGATCAGCAGACCCACGCCGGTCACGAGGTTGAACATGCCGAAGGCGGTGCCGCGCAGCTCTGCCGGGACCGCTTCGGCCACCAGCGCGGCCAGCAGACCTTGGGTGAAGCCCATATGCATCCCCCAGAGCAGCACGCCGACCGCAAGCCCGCCGATCCCGCCGACCAGCGCCAGCGTCAGGTCCGCCGCGATCAGCAGCCCCAGCCCGACCAGCAGCAGCCCCACGCGCCCGACCCGGTCGGAGAGCGCGCCCACCGGATAGGCGATCAGCGCATAGACCGCGTTCATCCCCACCAGAACCAGCGGCACGAGCATCACCGGGATGCCGTCGTCATTGGCGCGCAGGATCAGGAAGGCCTCGCTGAACCGGGCGAGGGTGAAGAGCGTCGCGACCACCACGACCCACCAGAACATAGGGCCCAGGAGCTTGAGCTCCGAACGGGCGAGGGGATTGCGCACGCGGCGTTGCGTGCGGGGATGGACGGGCTCTTTCACCACGAACAGGATCAGCCCGAGCGACAGGAAGGCCGGGATCACCGCGACCCAGAAGACCGAGCGGAAATCGTCCGAGAACAGCCACATCAGCCCGATCGCGGCGAGCGGCCCGAGGAACGCGCCCACCGTGTCGAGCGATTGCCGCAACCCGAAAGCCGCACCGCGCATCTTGCCCGGCGCGAGGTCGGCGATCAGCGCGTCGCGCGGTGCGCCCCGGATGCCTTTACCCACCCGGTCGATGAAGCGCGCGGCCACCAGCCAGTCGAATGTCGGCGCGAGCGGAAAGATCGGTTTCGTCACGGCGGCCAGCCCATAGCCGAGCGCGGCCAGCTCCTTGCGCCGTCCGATGCGGTCCGACAGCGCGCCCGAGAAGACCTTGGTGATCGCGGCGGTGGCTTCGGCGATCCCCTCGATCACGCCCACCGCCAGCGCCGTCGCGCCAAGCCCGGTCATCAGATAGACCGGCAGCAGCGCGTGGATCATCTCGGAGGAGATATCCATGAAGAGCGACACGAACCCCAGCGCCCAGATGCCCACCGGCAATCCGCGTCCAAATTTGCCCGCTGGCGTGTCCTGTGCCTCTTGCGCGTCGTCCGTCATGTGCCTCCTGCAAGCGACGTGAGGGGCTTACTGCCCGCGCGCCTGTGCTCTGCGATCATAAAGCGCGCGAATGAGCAAGGCCATCGCCCCTTCGAGGGGCAGCCAGACGAGACAATAGAGCCAGACCAGCAGCGCGGGCCCCCAGCCGATCGGCGTCACGAAAAGCCCGTAGACCGCGATCAGCGTGCCCAGCAATTGCGTGGCCTCGGTCGTCGCAAACAGCCGCAGCGCCGGGAAGGGCCGCCGCCAGAACCAGCTTTGATGGCGCGTGACGAACAGCGTCATATGCCCCGAGACGAGGAGCTTCAGGAAGATGATCGTCTGGATCTCGTTGCGCGGCAGGCCGAGATAGGCATCGACGAACCAGAACAGAACGAAGGTCTCGATCACCCCGGTCACGCCCAGCGTCGCGGCCACCGTCAGCACGCGCCGCATGTCCCAGCGCACCGGGCGTGGCGAGACCGAGACATTGTCATAGGCGATCATCATGATCGGGAAATCGTTGAGCACCGCCAGCAGCACGATCATGATCGCGGTGACGGGGTAGAAATCGAAGATCAGGATCGAGAGCGTCATGAACAAGAGCACCCGGATCGTCTCGGCCACGCGGAAGGTGGCGTAGCTCGTCATCCGCTCGAAGATCCGGCGGGCTTCCTCGATGGCGGTGGTGATGATCGACAGGCCCTTGTCGGTCAGCACCAGATCGGCGGCGGCGCGCGCTGCATCGGTCGCCCCGCTTACCGCGATCCCGGCATCGGCCTTGCGCAGGGCAGGGGCGTCGTTCACCCCGTCCCCGGTCATCGCGACGATGGAATGCCCGGCCTGCAGCACCTCGACGATGCGAAACTTGTGCTCGGGCAGGACGCGGGCGAAGCCGTCGGCGGCGCGGACATTGGCCTCCACCGTGGCCGGGTCGCCATCGAGCAGCTGGCCCGCCGGATAGATTTTCTGCCCGAGGTCCAGCTTGCCCGCGATCTGGCGCGCGATGGCCTCGTGGTCGCCGGTGATGATCTTGACGTCGATCCCCATGTTGCGGGCCTCAGCGATGGTGCTGGCGGCATCGGGGCGCGGCGGGTCGATGATCGGCAGCAGGCCGAGGAATTCCCAATCCTGCCCGGCGCGCTTCTGTGCGGCCCCGAGCGCGCGGTAGCCCTGCTGCGCGAGGGTTTCGACCTCGTCCTCCACCGCCTTGCGCGCATCGTCCGCGAGGGCTGCAAGCTCCACGATCACCTGCGGCGCGCCTTTCGCGACCTGCCAGTGATCGGCCTCGCGCTTGACCTCCGCCTCGCTGCGTTTGCTCACCGGATCGAACGGGGTGAAGCTGAGCGTCTCGATAGCGTCGAGCGCAATGCCCTCCGCCGCCGCCAGCACCGCCTTGTCGATCGCATCGGGCGCGTCGCGGTCGCAGGCAAGCGCCGATGCGCGCAGCAGATCGTCGACCGGGATGCCCTCTGCCGGGCGCGGGTCCTCGACGGTCAATTCGTTCAGCGTCAGCGTCCCGGTCTTGTCCGAGCACAGGACGTCGACGCCTGCCAGTTCCTCGATCGACACCAGCCGCGAGACGATCGCCTTCATCCGCGCAAGCCGCTCGGCGCCCACCGCCATCGTCACCGACAGAACCGTGGGCAGCGCGACCGGGATCGCCGCCACCGTCAGGATCAGCGCGAACTGGATCACCTCGAGCGGCGGATTGTGCCGCTGGAAGGAGACGATCACGATCATCGCCACCAGAACCAGCGCCGCCGCGATCAGGAAATTCCCGATCTGCATCACGGCCTTCTGGAAATGCGATTTGCCATTCGTGCTCTGCACGAGCGAGGCCGTGTGGCCGAAATAGGTGTCCATCCCGGTCGCCGTAACCTCGCCGGTCATCTCGCCCAGCTTCACGACCGAGCCGGAATAGGCGCTGTCACCGACCGCCTTGTCGACGGGCAGGGACTCGCCCGTCAGCGCCGCCTCGTCGATGGAGAGATATTTGCCCTCGAACAGCGTCAGATCAGCCGGAACGATCTGGCCGATCGACAGCCGCACGATATCGCCGGGCACAAGATCGCGCGCGGCGATCTCCTGCCATTGCCCGTCGCGTTTCACGCGGGCGCTCGGGGCCAGCTGCGCCTTGAGCGCCGCGATGGCCGAACTCGCCTTGCTCTCTTCCTTGAAGCCCACAGCCGCATTGAGCAGCAGCATCACGAAAATCACCGCGAAATCGGACCAGTCGCGCAGCACGAGCGACAACAGCGCCGCCAGTTCGATCAGCCACGGGATCGGTCCCCAGAAATAGCCCGCGATCCGTTGCAGCAGGGTTTTCTCGTCGCTTTTGAGCGCGTTCGGACCGTATCGCTCGAGCCTCTGTGCCGCCTCTGCCGCGATCAGACCTGTCTTGCGGTCCGTTTGCGGCACATCCTGCGTCATCGGTTCAGCGACGGTCTGGTCCATTGTTCGTGTCTCCAGCTTTGGCCCCGAGCTTGCCGAGCCACTGGCCGATTTCCGGCCAGACATTCGAGAGGGTATGGCTACCCATGAAGAGGCCGATATGCCCGCCCTCGACCAAGCGGCTCACGATATCCTTGCGCGGCGTGCCCAGCAGCGTCTCGGCGGCGAAGACCTGTTCGCGCGTGGTGATGTCGTCCGCCTTGCCCGCCAGCAGAAAAGCCGGGCAGGTGATCGCGCCCAGATCGAGCTTGCGCCCGAGGCCCACGAACTCGCCCTTGGCGAACAGGTTCTGTTTGAACAGCAGGTCGATCGCCTGCAGGTAATAGCGCCCCGGCAGGTCGATGGGGTTCTCGTACCAGCTCTCGAACCGCTCGGTGCGTTTCATGAAATTGCGGTCGTCGATATGTTCGTAGAGATCGACGAACTTGCCGAAATACTGCTGATCGGCATGCATGTTCTTCCAGCCGGTGAGCATGAACCGCCCCGGCATCCGGCCCTCACCGGCCTCGACCATCTCCTGATAGGCCGAAAGGGGCATCTCATGGGCGAGCTTGCGGATCGGGCCGTGCCCGGCATCGGTGTCGATGGGCGAGCCCGCCAGCACGAGGCCTGCGACTTTCTCGGGGAAGCGCGCGGCATACATCGCCGACATCCAGCCGCCCTGACACAGCCCCACCAGCATCACCCGCCCGCCGAGCTCATCGACTGCGACATTGATCTCGGCGAGGTATTTGTCGATGTCGAAATCGCGCATCTCGGGCGTCGCGCTTTTCCAGTCGGTACACAGAACGCGGCCGAGGCCTGCATCCAGCAGCGTCTCGATCAGGCTCTGGCCCTTGGCGTAATCCGCGATGGTCGAGGAATGCCCGGCATAGGGCGCATCCACAATCACCGGAATGCGGCCGCCCGTGCCGCCGAAATCGCGCAGCCGCATCGTGTCGAGATCGAGCAGAACGTCGTTCTTGGTGGCCCATTTCGGATCGGGCGGGTGCGTGATCTTCGCCGCCTCGTCGAGATAGGTCAGCCCTTTCTCGACCGCGTCGAGCCCGATCTTCTGCCATTCCATCGCCGCCGCCATCGGCCAGAAGAAGGGAACGCTGTGTTCGTAGGTATTCTTGGCATCGCTCATGTTCGACACTCGCAAGACGCTTTGGTGCACAGATGCACTCTTTTGAGACCCCAAGGCCCGTTAGAATGCAAGCGCAGCAAAGCTCGAGCGCGCGAACGTGAAGCTTATGTGTGGACCGGTGAGGCGGTTTTGGCGGCGGGTGACGCTTTCTTAATCCGTGCTCAGAAGCGCCGTGACCAGCGCGCTGGACGGGTCGGACAGCTCCTCGATCACGTCGAAATGGTGTCGCCCGTAGGCCGCGACCAGATCGGCCGAGGGCCAGTGCTCGGCGAGCAGGGACGACTGGCGCAGGAATTCCGGACGCTCCGCCGCGCCGACCCAGACGGTGACCTTCACGCCGGGGCGCAGCTTCAGAAGGGCGGGGCTTTCGCTGGCGGCGATCTCAGGCGTGATCCCCAGCCGCGCGTTCATCGAATGCATCTGCAGCGGGCGCAGATCATGCACGCCGCTCACCGAAATCACCCGCCGGATGCGCGCCGCGGTTTCGTCGGAGAGCGCGCTGCCCTCGGATACCGAGCGCGTTACCAGATGCCCGCCCGCGGAATGGCCGACGAGATGGATCGGGCCTTCCACCAGCCCCGCCGCATGATCGATGGCGCGCGCGACCTGCTGCGCGATGCCGGGAATGCTGTTCTCGGGGGCGAGCGTGTAGCCGGGCAGGGCGACGGTCCAGCCCTGCGACAGCGCGCCCTCTGCCAGATGGGACCACATGTCCTTGCTGAATTTCAGCCAGTAGCCGCCATGGACGAAGACCACGAGCCCCTTGGACGCGCCTTCGGGGCGGAAGATGTCGATCTTTTCGCGCGGCGCAACGCCATAGGCCACCTCGCTCATTCGATCGGCATGGCGCGACCGGAAGTCTGCAGCGCGCTTGGCCCAGAGATCGGGGTAGGCGCTGCCATTCTCGATATAGCCGCCGTTCTCGAAAGCGTCTTCCCAGTCGATTCCGCTCAGGTCTTCCATGTTCCCTCCCGCTCGTTTCGCGTCCCATTCGGAGACAGAGCATATCCGACGGGATATTGCGAGGGCATGGTTGCGCGGGTAGCGTGCGCCGGAGCCGAAACTCTCAAGGCGCATCAGCCGATTGCCGGGTTTCGAGACGCGCCGAAAGGCCGCGACCATCTGAGGGAGAGAACCATGCCGAACCTGCCGAGAAAGCATCTTTTCGATCTGCCCGAGGGGGTGATCTATCTCGACGGGAACTCGCTCGGGCCGCTGCCGCGCGGCGTGGCGGAGCGGCTGGAAAGCTGCGCGCGCGACGAATGGGGGCAGATGCTCATCCGGGGCTGGAACGAGGCGCATTGGATGGATCAGCCCGCCCGCGTCGGCAACAGTATCGGTCGGCTGATCGGCGCGCCGGAGGGCTCGGTCGTGCTGGGCGATACGCTCTCGATAAAGGTCTATCAGGCGCTTGCCTCTGCGCTGGAAATGCGGCCCGACCGCAAGGTGATCCTGTCTGACAAGGGCAATTTCCCGACGGATCTCTATATGGCGGATGGGCTGATCCGCTCGCTGGCTCGCGGGCACGAGCTGCGCACACCCGCGCCCGAGGATGTGGCCGACGCGATCACCGAAGAGGTCGCGGTGGTGATGCTGACGCAGGTCGATTACCGCACGGGACGGATGCACGATTTCGAGGCGATCACCCGCAAGGCCCACGCGGTCGGGGCGGTGATGATCTGGGATCTTGCCCATAGCGCGGGCGCGGTGCCGGTGGACATGACGGCGAACGGGGCCGAATTCGCGGTCGGCTGCACCTACAAATATCTCAACGGCGGCCCCGGCGCCCCGGCCTTCATCTATCTCCGCCCCGACATCGCTGACACGGTGCGCCCGGCGCTCAGCGGCTGGCTCGGCCATGAGGCGCCCTTCGCCTTCGATCTCGACTACCGCCCCGGCCGCGCGGTCGAGCGGATGCGCGTCGGCACGCCGCCGGTCCTGCAGATGACCGCGCTGGAAGAGGCGCTCAAGGTCTGGGACGGGCTGACAATGGAGGAGGTGCGCAAGCGCTCCGTCGAGTTGTCGGAGCTGTTCATCCGCGAGGTCGAGGCGCGCTGTCCTGACCTCAAGCTGCTCAGCCCGCGCGACCCGGAGGCGCGCGGAAGCCAGGTGTCGTTCGGCTTCGCCGACAGCTACGCCGTGGTTCAGGCCTTGATCGCGCGCGGTGTGATCGGAGATTTCCGCGCGCCCGATGCGATGCGCTTCGGCTTCACGCCCCTTTACCTCGACGAGGCGGACGTGACGCGCGCCGCCGAAATCCTTGGCGATGTGATGGCCGAGCGGGCCTGGGATACCCCTGCGTTCAAGGCGCGTGGGCGGGTCACTTGAGCGATCGCCTTTGCGCAGCCATCAGCCCGGCGTCGTGAACTCGGCGACGACCTCTCGGATCAGCTCGCGAAGCCAGACATGGCCCTGATCCCGGCGCAGATGCGGGTGCCAGGCGATCTGGCTGGGGAAGGTGCCGAGGTTTATCGGCACGGGAACATCGCGCAAGCCATAAGGTCTGGCGGTCATCGCGGCGACCCGCGCAGGCACCGTGGCGATGCCGCCCAGACGCGCGACCGCGGGCGCGGCGGTCAGGAAATGCGTGACTACGACAGCCGTGTTGCGGGACAACCCCGTCGCCTCGGTGCGCTTGTGAACGCCGGTGCGCCACTTGCCGGGCGGGGCGACGACCACATGCGGCAGCGTCTCATAGAGGCTCCGGTCGAGCGACGCGCCCTCGGGCAACGCCTGTGGCGCGACGATGCAGCGGAACCCGTCCTCGAACAGGTCCGAGACCACGAGATCCTCGGGCGGAGAGTCGAAGCGCCCGACCGCCAGATCGAAGGCCCGCCCGGCAAGCGCGCGGGGGTCCAGATCGGGCCCGATGGGCGAGATTTCGAGACGCGCCGACGGGGCCCTGTCGGCAAAGGCCGCCGCAAGTTCCGGCGCGAGAACGATCTCGGCATATGGGCCCAGCAACAGCCGGAAACGGCGCGTGGTGCGCGCGGGATCGAAAGGCTCTGCGGCGCGGAAGGCCTGTTCCAGCCGCTCCAGCCCGGCGGCGATGTCGGGCGCGATCTCGAGCGCCTTCTCGGTGGGCTCCACGCCGTAGCGGGCGCGCAGGAACAGCTCGTCACCCAGCGCCGCACGCAGACGTGACAGCGCCGCGCTCACGGTGCTCTGGGATTGGCCGAGCCGTTGGGCCGCGGCGGTGACATTGCGTTCTTCCATGACCGCATGGAACACGCGCAAAAGCGATACGTCGGGTGTCATGTCTCCGGAATATCGATTTCTGACGTTGTCTGCATCAATTTCTCGATCAGTGAACGCAACCTATCTCTGCTGGGACGCGTTGACGGCCCGAGACGAACAGGACCGGAAATGCCCTGAAACGCACAACGAAGGAGGCCAAACCCATGGCACGTATTCTTATTCTTTCGACCGCAGCTGATGCCCTTGGCGACACCGGCAAAAAGACCGGCGTCTGGTACGAGGAATTGGCGACGCCCTATTACGCCTTTCTCGATGCAGGCCACGAGGTGAAAGTGGCCACGATCGGCGGTCGTTCGATCCCGATCGACCCGAATTCCGACGTGACCGGCGACGACGCGCCGGCTTCGGTCACCCGCTTCCGGGATGACGCCGACGCCAAGGCGGTTCTGGAAAACCCCGCGCGCATCGAGGACGAGGATATCACTTCCTATGATGCGCTCTACATCCCCGGCGGCCACGGCGCGATGTATGACCTCGCCGAGAGCGATATCTCCGCGAAGGCGATCAGCACCGCCTGGGATGGCGGCAAGATCGTTGCTTCGGTCTGCCACGGCCCCGCAGCCTTCGACAAGGTGAAGGACAAGAATGGCGACTCCATCGTGAAAGGCCGCAAGGTTTCGGCCTTCACCGACAGTGAGGAGCGCGGCGTGGGTCTTGCCGACGCGGTGCCGTTCCTTCTGGAAACTCGCCTGCGCGAGCTCGGCGCGAAGTTCGAGAGCGTCGACGACTGGCAGCCCCATGCCGTCGCCGACGGGCGTCTGGTAACCGGCCAGAACCCGGCGTCGTCCGAGGCGGCTGCGAAAGAAGTGCTGGCCCTGCTGGGCTGATATCGAGAGGCGCCGCCCGGTCCGGGTGGCGCCTTCTTCGTTCCCACCAAATTCAAAGAGGCTGACATGTCGAAAATCATTCTCATCACCGGCGCCTCCACCGGGATCGGCGAGAGCTGCGCGCGCCATGCGGTCGAAGCGGGCCACAAGGTGGCTCTGGCCGCGCGCTCCGAGGACAAGCTCGAAGCTCTGGTCAAAGAGCTGGGCGCAGACAACGCGCTCGCACTGCCGACCGACGTCACCGACCCCGACGCTCAGGAACGCATGGTCGCGCGTGCGGTCGAGCATTACGGTCGTCTCGACGTGGTGCTAGCCAATGCGGGCGTCGGCGCTTCGGCGCGCGGGACCGAGGCCGGATCGGTCGAGAGCTTCCAGAAGATGATCGAAGTGAACTGCCTCGCCGTGACCTACACCGCGAAATTCGCGTTGCCGCATCTGCGCGCCTCGAAAGGGCATATGGTGCTGACCGGCTCGAAGGCGTCGCAGGGCGCGATGTTCGGTTCGGTCTATTCGGCGACCAAGTGGTTCATCCGCGGCTATGCCGACAATCTCGGTGAGGAGCTTGGCGAGGCGGGCGGCCGCGTCACTTGCCTGCATCCGGGCATGGTCGACACGCCGTTCTTCGACGAGGCGAAACCGGATGCGCTGCGCCCCGACGACGTCGCGCGGGCCTTCCTCTTCGCGATCGACCAGCCCGATCACGTTCTGATCCCGCATCTGCCGGTCTATCCCAAACCGAAGACGGATTGATCCGAGCGGGCCGCCTTTGCGGTGATCCGACATTGAAAGGAGCCGGCCCATCGGGGCCGGCTCCTTGCTGTTTCGACCCTCTGAGAGCCCGGCTCAGATCGGGTAATGCTGCTTGGGGTCCTCGACGGTGATCCAGCGCAGATCGGTAAATTCGGCAATCGCCGCGCGCCCGCCGAACCGCCCGTAGCCCGAGGCCTTGACCCCGCCGAAGGGCATCTGCGGCTCGTCGCCGACTGTCGGGCCGTTGATGTGGCAGATCCCGGTCTCGAGCCGGTTCGCCAGCGCCATCGCGCGCGAGACATCGGCGCTGAAGATCGCGCTCGACAGCCCGTATTCGGTGTCATTGGCCACTTTCAATGCCTCTTCGTCGCCCTTCACGCGGATGATCGATTTGACCGGGCGGAAGCTTTCCTCGGCATAGATGCGCATGCCTTCCGAGACGCCGTCGAGCAGCGTGGCCGCCACGATCGTGCCTTCGCGCGATCCCCCGGCGACCAGCTTCGCGCCTTTCCCGGTCGCGTCGGCAATCAGGGCGTCCATCTTCTCGGCCGCCGCTTCGGAGACAAGCGCCCCCAGCGCCACATCGCCGCGCGGATCGCCCGCGGGCAGGGCACTGGCGCGTGCGGCGAGCTTTTCGACGAAAGCGTCGGCCACTTTCTCGTCGACGATGATCCGCTCGGTCGACATGCAGATCTGACCCTGGTTCATGAAGGCGCCGAAAATCGCGGCATTCACCGCCCCGTCGAGATCGGCATCGTCGAGCACGATCAGCGGCGCCTTGCCACCCAGCTCCAGCAGCGAGGGCTTCAGATGCTCGCCCGCAAGCCGCCCGATGATCCGGCCGACGGCGGAAGAGCCGGTGAAATTCACATGCTTGACCGCGGGATGCGCGATCAGCGCCTCGACGACATCGGCGGCGTCCTCGGGGGCGTTAGTCACCACGTTGAGCGCGCCCTCGGGCAGTCCGGCTTCTGCGAAACATTCCCCGATCAGGCGATGCGTCGCGGGGCACATCTCGGACGCTTTCAGCACCACGGTATTGCCGCAGGCAAGCGCCATCGCGACCGCCCGCGTGCCGAGAATGACGGGCGCGTTCCACGGCGCGATGCCGAGGCAGACGCCCTTGGCGCGCGCAACGCCCATCGCCATCGTGCCGGGCTTGTCGGAGGGGATGATCTCGCCGCCGATCTGGGTGGTCATCGCCGCAGCCTCGCGGATCATGCCCGCGGCGAGATGGACGTTGAACCCGGCCCAGGGCCCGGTCGCGCCGGTCTCGGTGATCATCGCCTGAACGAAGTCGTCGGCTCTAGCCTCCATCACGTCAGCGGCTTTCGACAGGATCTTGCGCCGCCCGTTCGGTCCGGTCGCGGACCAGCCGGGAAAGGCGCGCGCGGCGGACGCCACGACCGCCTCGACATCGTCACGCCCCGCCGCAGCGGCGCGGGTGGCGACCGCGCCGGTCACGGGATCGATCCGGTCGAAGCTCGCGCCCGAGGCGGAAGGGGCGGAGGCCCCGTCCAGCAGCATTCCGATCTCTTTCATAGGTATTCTCCTCCTCGATTTCTGTCGCATTTGCAGGGTGCCGCGCGCGTCCGTCGGGTGTCGCGTCTTCCCCGGCAATCACAGCGATAGTCCGGGCACCGAGGTGCGGATTGCAAGGGGGGGGTGACGTCACAAAACCGCAGCGGCGGGGATAGCCTTTAGTCGGAGAGTGTCAGACCGACGCTCTCCGACCCAGATCGGGCGAAGACCTCCGTCAGACGCGCAGCGCGTCGGCGGGGTGCTCGACAGAGGGGGCCGTCTCCTCGGGCTCGGGATCGGCGGTGCGGATGCCGAAATCCTCCAGCACCGCGAGGATCGCAGGGGTCACGAAGAGCGACAGCACCGTCGCCGCGCTCAGACCGAAGGCGAGACTCGCCACGATCGGGCGCAGGAATTGCGCCTGCGTCGAAGTCTCCAGCAAAAGCGGGCCGAGCCCGACCACCGTCGTCAGCGAGGTCAGGAAGATCGCGCGGAAGCGGTCGCGCACGGCCTCCTTTCCGGCCTCGAGCATCGGGGTGCCGGTCGCACGCCGCTCACCGATGAAGGCATCGAGCAGGATCGCATCGTTCACCACCACACCTGCGAGCGTCGCCAGCCCCACGAGGCTCGGCAGTGAGAGCGGCAGCCCAAGCAGCACATGCCCCCATATCACGCCGATCAGGCTGAGCGGGATCGTCGCGATCACCGCGACGGGGCGGATGAAGCTGCCCATGTAGAAGGCCAGCAGCAGGTAGACCCCGATCGCGCCCGCCGTCATGAAACGCACGAGCGACGCGCCGGTGGTCGCGGTGTCCTGTTCCTCGCCCAGAACCTGCACCTTCACGTCGGGACGCTTTTGCGCCAGTTCGGGTAGGTAATCGGCCCGCATCGCCGCCATCAACTCGCGCGAATTGGCTCGCGTCGGGTCGATCGTGCCCTGCACCGAGACCGCGCGTTGCCCGTTCACATGGGTGATCGTGGTGTAGCCGCGCGTCTCGCTGACCGTGGCCACGGCCGAGAGTGGCACCAGTGCGCCGTTCTTGCCGGGCACCCGCAGCGCGAGAACATCGCCGATAGCGCGCCGCTCAGAGGGCGCGAGCCGGGCCACGATATCGACCTGACCGCGCGCATCGGCGAAGCTGACCGCGCTGTCGCCCCGGAAGGCCGCGCGCAGCTCCCCCGCCAGCGCGGCAGGCGTCACGCCCAGCAGGTTGGCCACCGCCGGTTTCATCCGCACCACCAGCTCGGGCTTGCCCGGCTGCAGATCGAAGGTCACATCGCGCACCCCGTCGAAGCCGCGGAAGAAGCGACGCAGCTCGCGTGCGGTGGTCGCCAGATCAGCGAGATCGGGGCCGGTCACCAGCAGGTCGATCGGTTTGCCTCCCGCGCCGCGCTCCTTGTCGGTGATCCGGAAGGCGGCCATGTCGGGCATCTTGCCGACCAGCTGCTTCCAGCGGTCGAGCACCGTGCCGACATCGGTGGTGCGCGTCCCGGCAGGCAGCAGCGAGGCGCTCACCGTGGCCATGTTCGGCCCCGTGGTCGGGCTGTCGGCATTGCTGCCATAGGTGATCGTGTAGCTTCTGACGAGCGGCTGGCCGTCCGGCTGAGCGGGGCTCAGCTCGGCATCCATCTCCTTGAGCGCCTTGACGACTTTGCTCACCCGTGCCTCGGTCAGCGAGAGCGGCGCGCCCGCGGGCAGCAGAAGCCGCGCCTCGACCGTGTCGCTCTCCAGCGTCGGGAAGCTCTGGTATTTCAGGAAGCCCCCGGTGAAGGGCGCGACCGAGAGCGACACGAGCAAGATCGCAAGCCCCAGCGTCAGGTAGCGCCAGCGTAGCGCGACCCCGGCAAGCGGCACGATGACACGGTCGCGCAGCCGCTCGAAGACGCCGTTGACCGCGCGTTGCACAGGGCCGGGGCGCATGTCGTGTTTCAGCGAGTGGCGCATATGCGCGGGCAGGATCAGGAAGGCCTCGATCAGGCTGACCGTCAGCGTGATCAGCAGCACGATCGGGATATATTTCAGCAGCGCGCCGATATTGCCGGTCAGGAAGCTGAGCGGCCCGATCACCATCGCCGTGGTCAGGAAAGACGCCAGAACCCCGGGAAAGACCTGCATCGTGCCTTTGACGGCGGCGACACGGGCGGGCTCTCCCGTTTGTCGCCTGCGCACGATGTTTTCCGAGATCACGATCGCATCGTCCATCAACAGACCCGTGGCGACCAACAGCGCCACCATCGTCATCATGTTGATCGTGTAGCCCAGCATCTGCATCGCGAAGATCGCGCCGAGGAAGCTGATCGGCAGACCCATCGCGACCCAGAAGGACATGCGCAGCCCGAAGAACAGCCACATCGCGACGAGCACGAGGATCAGACCCTGCAGCCCGTTGACCCCGATGATGCGCAGGCGTTCGACGATATTGCGCGTCGAATCCGCCGAGATCGCAAGCTGGATATTGCCCGGCGCCTCGGCCTGCGCCTGTGCCATCTCGCGATCGAGCGCGGCCCGCACCCGCAGCGCATCCTGCGAGGCGGTCTTCTGGACCGAGACGATGGCGGCGCGCTTGCCGTCGAAATAAGTGGCCTGCGAGGGATCGGCGAAGCCTTCGCGGATCGTCGCGACATCGCCCAAGCGCACCTCGCCGCCCGCAGCACTGCCTGCAATCGGGATCTGCGCCAGCTCCGCAGGCGTGCGCCTCTCGCCAAGGAAACGGATCGCGACTTCGCCCGAACGCCCTTCGAGCGAGCCCGCGGGCATGTCGAGGCTGTAGCGCGCCAGCGTCGCACCGACAGAGCCCATGTCGAGCCCGAAGCGCTCCAGCGCGGCGCGGTCGAATTCGATCGCGATCTCGCGGTCGGAGAAGCCGTTCACCGAGACCAGCGAGATTGCCGGATCGGCGCGCAGTTGATCGGCGAAGCTCTGGGCATAGGCGTAGAGCACCGCCGGATCGTACGGCCCGGTCACTGCCACCGACGAGACCGAGGCGGTGCGCTCGACGATCTGCACCACCGGATCGTCGGCCTTGTCGGGGAAGGAATTGATCCCGTCCACCGCATCCTTGATGTCGTTGTAGAAGCGCGTCATGTCCGCGCCCTCGATCATCTCGGCGGTGATCTGGGCGCTGTTGTCGCGCGCGAGGCAGGTCAGTTTCGCAAGGTTCTCGACCCGCGTCAGAACCGGATCGGTCACGGTGCAGATGCCGGTCTCGACCTCCGAAGGCGCGGCGCCGGGATAGGTGATGCGGACCGAGACATCCGAGGGTGGCGTGGCGGGGAAAGTGTCGCGCTGCAGGCTCGGCAGCGCCATTAGCCCGAGCCCCGCAATCGCGATCATCGCGATATTGGCCGCCGTGCGATGACCAGCGAATAGCGCGATCATTGCGCATCTCCCGCGGGTTTGGCGGCGCTGTCTCCGCTGGGTGCGGCGTCGCCTTCGGGCGCGGTGCCCTTGCCGCCGCCGCCACCTCCGCCGCCACC
>NZ_DFRG01000109.1:0-8229 GCF_002378135.1 Thioclava sp. UBA3469 | reverse complement strand
CCGATGATGTATCTCGCGCTGAGCTACGACCACCGCATCGTCGACGGCAAAGGCGCCGTGACCTTCCTCGTGCGCGTCAAGGAAGCGCTGGAAGATCCGCGCCGCCTGCTGATGGATCTGTAAGCGACTTGGGACGAAGGCGGCGGCCCCCGCCCCTTCCTCTTGATCCAAATATCCTTGGGGGGTCCGGGGGGCAGACAGCCCTCCGGTCCGCCCTCTCCACCGGGAGCGACCCATGACCCCCGAACTCACCGTGCTCATCCTCGCGATCCTGCTCCATCTGGGGCTGATGGTCGCCTATTCGGTCAAAGCGAATACCGAGCTCGGCACGAAATACCCCGTCTCTCCGCGCGACAGGACGCCGCCGCCGATCTCGACCCTGCTCGGCCGGATTCAGCGCGCGATGAACAACTCCTTCGAGGGGCTTATCCTCTTCGCCCCCGTCGCGCTGGTCATCGGCCTGACCGGGCAGTCGAGCGCCGCCACTGCGGCCTTCGCCTGGATCTTCCTGATCGCGCGGGTTCTCTACATTCCGTCCTATCTGCTGGGCTGGGTGCCGTGGCGCTCGCTCATCTGGGGCTTTTCCTTCTTCGCAATTCTGGCGCTGGCAGTTGCCGCGCTGATCTGACCTCCCGGCGCGAGGCCCCCTCGCGCCCCAATCCAAGGAGCAAGAACAATGGCTGACTATGATGTGATCGTGATCGGCGGCGGCCCGGGCGGCTATGTCTGCGCCATCCGCTGCGCCCAGCTGGGCCTGAAAACCGCCTGTGTCGAAGGCCGCGACAGCCTCGGCGGCACCTGCCTCAACGTGGGCTGCATCCCCTCCAAGGCGCTGCTGCATGCCACGCATCAGCTGCACGAAGCCGAGCATAACTTCGCCAAGATGGGCCTGAAGGGCAAATCGCCCTCGGTCGATTGGAAGCAGATGCTGACCTACAAGCAGGAAGTCATCGACGGCAACACCAAGGGCATCGAGTTCCTGTTCAAGAAGAACAAGATCGACTGGCTCAAGGGCTGGGGCTCGATCCCGGAAGCCGGCAAGGTGAAAGTGGGCGAGGACGTCCATAACGCCAAGAGCATCGTGATCGCGACCGGCTCCGAGCCGTCCTCGCTGCCGGGCATCGAGATCGACGAGAAAACCGTCGTGACCTCCACTGGCGCGCTGTCGCTCAACAAGATCCCGAAGTCGATGGTCGTCATCGGTGCGGGCGTCATCGGTCTGGAAATGGGGTCGGTCTATGCCCGTCTCGGCGCGGATGTGACCGTCGTGGAATATCTCGACGCGATCACCCCCGGCATGGACGGCGAGGTCTCCAAGAACTTCCAGAAGATCCTGTCCAAGCAGGGCCTGAAATTCGTCATGGGCGCCGCAGTCCAGAGCGTCGACGTGAAGAACGGCAAGGCGTCCGTGAACTACCAGCTGCGCAAGGATGAGAGCGAGGCTTCGATCGAGGCCGAGACCGTTCTCGTCGCGACGGGCCGCAAGCCCTATACCGATGGTTTGGGCCTCGAAGGCGTCGGCGTCGAGATGCTGCCGCGCGGTCAGGTGAAAACCGACGAACATTGGCAGACCTCCGCGAAGGGCATCTACGCCATCGGCGACGCGGTCACCGGCCCGATGCTCGCCCACAAGGCCGAGGACGAAGGCATGGCCGTCGCCGAAGTCATCGCGGGCAAGCATGGCCACGTGAACTACGAAGTGATCCCGAGCGTGATCTACACCACCCCGGAAGTCGCCTCGGTGGGCCAGACCGAAGAGGCGCTCAAGCAGGACGGTCGCGCCTACAAGGTCGGCAAGTTCTCCTTCATGGGCAATGGCCGCGCCAAGGCGGTGTTCCAGTCGGACGGCTTCGTGAAGCTGATCGCGGACAAGGAAACCGACCGCATCCTCGGCTGCCACATCATCGGCCCCGGCGCGGGCGACCTGATCCACGAAATCTGCGTGGCGATGGAATTCGGCGCCTCGGCGCAGGACGTGGCGCTGACCTGCCACGCCCACCCGACCTTCTCCGAAGCCGTGCGCGAAGCCGCGCTCGCCTGCGGCGACGGCGCGATCCACGCCTGATCGGCCAAGGGTCGTGAGAAATGCGAAAGGGCGCCCCGCGGGGCGCCCTTTTTCGTTTGAGAGGTATCGCGATGAGATCCGCTGAAGTTCCTCGCCTGTCGCGCGCACTTGCTTAGCCTCCGGGGGGTGCTAACCTTCCCGGGCTTTATCTCATTGCCGCATTTTCCGAATGACCCGCAGATTTTTCGTCAACTTGGCGCTCTCCATCGCGATCGGCCTGCCCGTCGGCTACCTCCTGCGAGACGGCTATGCGCGTACCGTTTACGATCCGGCGCACGCCATGCTCAGCATGTTCGAGGAGCGTTGCCTTCCGATGCTGACAGGCGAAAGCGCCGACATCTCAGGCCTGATCGATGTCCCTATGACGATCCACCACCATGAATACGTCGATCCGAAAAGCCATCTCTCCCTGCTCACCAACAAGGGGGCTTGCTCGATTTCGGATAGCTTCGCGCCGCTTGATGACGCGAATGTCCAGACCTTGGTCATGCAGTTGCGCGAAAGGATTCCGAAGCTCGTCGGGCTGCCGGAGAGCGACGACATGGCTCCGGTCGGAAACGTTGCGGTGGGCTGGATGAAAGGAGAGCGGCTCTCGCCCGAGCGGTGGGGCGTCTCAATGATCCAGTTCGGTGCGGGAGGCCTGCGTCTATCGCTTCACCTGCCCCCGAAAGCTCACCCCTCGCCGTGATCCGCCGCGGCGTCCATCTTGGCGGCGAATTCACGGCGCAGTTCGCGCCGCAGTTCGGCGGCGCGCCAGCGGTGGCGTTCCTCTGCCGTCTCCGCCTCCAGCTTCGGCACCGCGGCGGGTTTTCCGTCCTCATCCACCGCGACCATGGTGAAATAGCAGCTATTGGTGTGCCGCCGCGTGCCTGCGGTGATGTTCTCGGCCTCGACGCGGATGCCGATCTCCATCGAGGTGCGGCCCGTGTGGTTCACGCTGGCGCGGAACGTCACCAGCTCGCCCACGTTGATCGGCTGCTGGAAGGTCACCTGATCGACCGACAGCGTCACCGCGTAGCGCTGTGAGTAGCGCGAGGCGAGCGAGAACGCGACCCGGTCGAGCCAGTTCAGCAGCGCGCCGCCATGCACCTTGCCGGAGAAATTCGCCTGATCGGGCGTCATCAGCACGGTCATCACGAGGCGCTTGCGGTCCTCGAAGCTCAGCGTTTCGGTCATGTTTTTCCCTCGTTGCCCCGGGCCATATGCGCGAAAGCTTCCCGTGGGGTCAATCCGCACGGTGCGCATAGCTTACTTGCGCGGCTTGGCCCGCAAGGTCGGATCGGCCTCGCGCGGGTCTTCGGGCCACGGGTGCTTGGGGTAGCGCCCGCGCATATCCTTGCGCACATCCGCGTAAGAGCCTTCCCAGAAACCCGGCAGGTCCATCGTCACCTGAATGGGTTTGTGGCCGGGCGACAGAAGCGTGATCCGCAGCGGCAGGCGTTTCGGGCCGACCGTCGGATGCGTCGTGACGCCGAACATCTCCTGCAGGCGGATTTCGATCCCTGGTGCCTCGCCCGCGTAGTCGATCGGCACGCGACGGCCCAGAGGGGTCTCGAAATGCGCAGGCGCCATACGGTCCACGAGCTGCATCTGCTCCCAGTCGAGCGCCGCACGCAGCGGATCGGTGAGGTCCAGCTTGCGCAGATCGGCCTCGGTCCGGGCCTTGCCGAGATAGGGCAGCAGCCAGTCCTCGGCCCTCGCCAACAGCCCTTCATCGGTGAAATCGGGCAGATCGGCCCCCTGCCCGCGCAGTAGCTCCACCCGCGCCTGAAGGCGGCGTGCGGCGGGCGTCATCGGCAGCCCGATCTGGCGCAGCCCCGCCAGCGCGCCGCGCGCCAACGCCTCGCGCGGAGTGTCCTTCCAGACGCGATCGTCGAGCACCAGCGCGCCGAACCGTTCGTGCTTTCGCGCGACCACCCGGCCCTCGCGTTTGGACCAGTCGCAGACATCGTGCCACGCGATCTGATCGGCGAAGAGGCGGCGAACCTCGGCCTCGGAGATCGCGATGCCCTGGCGCACCTTAGCCTCGCGCGGATCGCCGTCGAGATCGCTCACCACGATCAGGCGTTGCGCGCCCAGCGGGTCCCCCTCGGCCACCACCGCGCCCTTGCCGCCTGACAGCACGTAGCGCGGCGCATCGCCCTTGCGGCGCAGGCCCACGCGGTCAGGGTAAGCGAGCGCGAGTTGTTCGGCGGGCGAATAGGTCTCACGCGTCTCGGGGGCAAGGCGGGCCAGCCGCTTCGCCTCGGAGCGGATACGCTCGATCGTGCCGCGATGGGGCGTGTAGGGGTGGTTCGCCTCGAAGCGCTTCGGGTCGCGGATGGCGCTGAGGCGTAGGGTCAGATCGGCGGGCGCGCCCCGCAGCGGATCGCGCTCGGCCAGAAGGGCGGCAAGCGGCGCGGCCTCGGGCCCGGCGGTCAGCAGCATGTGCCCGAGGCGCGGATGCAGCGGCAGTTTGGCGAGCTTGCGCCCGTGCTCGGTGATCAGCCCCGATTTCAGCGCGCCGAGCTCTTCCAGCAAGGCGCGCGCCTCCGCCATTGCAGGCGCGGGCGGCGGGGTCAGGAAAGCCAGATCGCCGCCATCGGTGCCCCAGACCGCGAGCTCCAGCGCGAGGCCGGTGAGGTCCGCCACCTCGATCTCGGGCGGGGCGAAGGCGGGCAACGCGCCTTCCGCGCCCTTGGTCCAGAGCCGGTAGCAGATGCCTTCCGCCACGCGGCCTGCGCGGCCCCGGCGCTGCTCGGCCTCGGCGCGGGAGACGGGTTCGGTCACCAGCCGCGCCATGCCCGAGCGCGGGTCGAAGCGCGCGCGGCGGGCCCGGCCGCCATCGATGACGACGCGGATGTCTTCGATGGTAAGAGAGGTTTCCGCTATGGCGGTGGCCAGCACCAGTTTCCGGCCCGAAGGCGCGGGCGCGATGGCGGCGCGTTGGGCTGCAAATTCCATCGCGCCGAACAGCGGACGGATCGCGATGTCGGCGGGCAAGCGGCCTTTCAGCAGAGCTTCGACGCGGCGGATCTCGCCCTCGCCCGGCAGGAAGGCCAGAAGGCTCCCGTCGGTCGCCCCGGCGGCCTCCCCGATAAGTCCAGCCATCGCGGCCTCGAACCGCATCGAACTGTCGACCGGACGGTCCAGCCAGCGCGTCTCCACCGGATAGGCGCGCCCCTCCGACACCACGATCGGCGCGTCGTCCAGCAACGCCGCCACCGGCTCGGCGTCGAGCGTGGCCGACATCACCACCAGCGCCAGATCAGGCCTGAGCGCACCGCGCACTTCCCATGCCAGCGCCAGCCCCAGATCGGCGTTGAGCGAGCGTTCGTGGAATTCGTCGAAGATCACGCAGCCGATGCCGGTCAGTTCCGGGTCGGATTGCAGCACGCGGGTCAGGATGCCTTCGGTCACGACCTCGATCCGGGTGGATTTCGAGACCTTCGCCTCGCCCCGAATGCGGTAGCCGACCGTCTCGCCGACCTTTTCGCCCAAAGTGTCCGCCATCCGCTCGGCGGCAGCGCGCGCGGCCAGACGGCGCGGCTCGAGCATGACGATGCGGCCCTCGATCTGATCCAGTAGCGCCAGCGGCACGCGGGTCGTCTTGCCCGCGCCGGGTGGCGCCATCAGCACCGCGCGGCCATGCGCAGAGAGCGCCGCCCGCAGATCGGGCAGCACCACGTCGATCGGAAGAGAGAGGCGGTCTGTGTTCACCCGCCCCTTATTGCCGAGTGAGGCGGCCTTTTCCATAGAGCGTGTCGGTCTCGATCTTGTCGACCTGCAACCCACCCTTCGGGCTCGGCTCGTAATAGAGGGTGAAGGCGAAGCGGCTCTTTTCCTTCATATCCTTTTCCGAGAACCCTTCGAGCCTGCGATATTCGCCCGAGCAGACGAGATCTTTGCCGTCCGGTTTCGGATCGAACAGCCGCACCTGAGAGCGCCGCGCGCCGTCATACATCTTCACGTCAAGCTTGCAGGCCTCGTCGCGCGGCACATCGCGCAGAACCGCATAGAGCGCGGTCAGCGGATCGACCGTGCCGCCCTGTTTCGCGGGATCGACATCGCGGGGCTTGGGCTTGCGCGGCGGCTGCTGACTGACGGAAACGGGCGTGCCGTTATTGTAGACGATCTGGTGCTTCGATTTGCGCCCCGGCGCATCGTCCACCTCGGAATACTTGAGCGGGGTGAATTTCTGGCCGTCGTGAAGCCCCGAGACGCTGGCCGAAAACTTGATCTTGCGCAGCAGCCCCACGAGGCCAGCCGTCTGCAGCACACCGTTCGCGCCATACGCTCCGTCGGTGATCTTGCCGTTGATCGCCAGCTCGCCCGCGCGGATGCCTTTCAGCACCACGTCGAAGACGATCTTGTCGCTTTGCTCGGCGCGTGCGGGCGCTGCGCCAAGGGGCGCGATCACCAGCGCCGCTGTCAGCGCAGCGGTCAAGGCGCGGGGCAAACGGTTCGAAAGAGATGTCATTGGCATCCTCGTGTCAGGAATTTCCCATTGGGTCTGGACATAGGTCGCAGGGTGCAGGCAAGTAACCGATAAGTCTTCACGTCTGATGTCATTTTTGACACGAATACCCAAAATCAGCGAAAGCCTGCCGATGACCAAACAAAGCCCCGCCGACCTCGCTCCGCGCATTCTGGCCTCCGATCGCCGCGCCTTGGCCCGCGCGATCACGCTGGTGGAATCGGGCCGGGCGGAGCATCGCGCGCAGGCGGTCGAACTCTTGGATACGTTGGCAGGCGAAGGGCGTCAGGCGCTGCGCATTGGGCTTTCGGGCACGCCGGGCGTGGGCAAATCCACCTTCATCGAAGCCTTCGGGATGATGCTGACCGCGAAGGGGCTGAAGGTCGCCGTGCTGGCGGTCGATCCCTCCTCGGCCCGCTCGGGCGGCTCGATCTTGGGCGACAAGACCCGGATGGAGCGGCTTTCGCGCGATCCGAACGCTTTCATCCGCCCCTCGCCTAGCCAAGCGCATCTCGGCGGCGTCGCGCGGCGCACCCGCGAGGCGGTGTCTCTGTGCGAGGCGGCGGGCTTCGACGTGGTGCTGATCGAGACAGTAGGCGTCGGCCAGTCCGAGACGCTCGTGGCCGAGATGGTGGATCTGTTCGTGCTGCTGATGGCCCCGGCTGGCGGCGACGAGCTGCAGGGCGTCAAGCGCGGCATCATGGAGATGGCCGACCTGATCTTGGTGAACAAGGCGGATGGCGATCTGAAACCGGCGGCAATGCGGACGGTCTCGGATTACGCGGGCGCGCTGCGGCTGCTGCGCAAGCGGCCTCAGGACCCCGAAGGGTTCCCCAAGGCGCTGCCGGTCTCGGCGATGGAAGAGAACGGGCTGGAGAAGGCTTGGGACGAGATGACCGCGCTGGCCGAGTGGCGGCGCGCGAACGGGCATTTCGATCAGCGCCGGGCCGAGCAGGCGCGGCATTGGTTCGAAGCCGAGGTCCGCGAAGGACTTCTTGCAAGACTGCGTCAGGACCCGGAGATCCGGGCAAAGATGCGCGAGCTTGGCGATGCCGTGGCCAGCGGCGAGAGCGCGGCCTCGGCGGCCGCAGCCGAGATGCTGGAGCAGCTGGGCGGCTGAGCACCGCCCTGCCCGACCCGATCACATATCGCTTTCTTTCTTGTCCATCGTGGGCTCGGTATGCTCCGGCTCCCCGTGGGTAATAGCCTCATGCGAAATCTCGGGATCGGCGACCGGCGCGGTGTCCTGCGACGGTGCGGCGGGCTGATCGCGTTTGAGATCGACCGGGATGTCCACGACCATAAGCCCCGTCTTCTCGAAGCGCAGGTTGAGCGTGACCATGTCGCCCTGATGGAGCGGCTGAACCAGCCCCATGAACATGACGTGATCGCCGCCACGCTGCAGGACATGCTCGCCCTTGGCGGGGATCTCGAAGCCTTCCTTGACCTCGAGCATCTGCATCTCGCCATTCGGCCCCTGTTTGTGGGTGTGCAACTCGACGCGCGCGGCGACGTTCGAGCTGACCGAGAGAAGGCGATCGTCGAGATCGGAGATATTCTTGATCTCCATAAACGCTGCCGCCGATTTCGACATCGGGGTGGAGACCCGGACGTAAGGGTCGAGGATCTGGATCGGTTCGGCGGCGAAGGCGGGGAGAGCTGCGGCGATCAGGGCCGCGCTCATCAGGTATTTGCGGATCATTTGCGT
>NZ_DFRG01000175.1:0-4288 GCF_002378135.1 Thioclava sp. UBA3469 | reverse complement strand
GCCCTTGGCCTCGGACAGCGGCTTGCCCATCTCGGCGGTCAGGATCGCGGCGAGGTCGTCCTGATTTTCCATCATCAGGTCGTGGAAGCGGCGCAGGTAGCCCGCGCGCTCCTTGCCGGTGAGCGCGGCCCAGTCCGGTTTCGCGGCATGGGCGGCCTCGATCGCGGCGCGGGTGGCGTCCACGTCGAGATCGGCCACCTCGGCGACGGTCTCGCCGGTCGCAGGATCCTGCACGGCGAAGCGCTTCGCGCCCTCGATCCACTCGCCGTTCACATAGGCGCGGGTCTCCAGCAGGCTCGGGTCGTTCAGCTTGAGCATATCAGCCCTCCTTCGCGGCGGTCATCGCCTCTTCGAGGATGTCGAGCGCCTTGGCCATCTGGTCGTCGGGGATGGTGATCGGCGCGAGGAAGCGGATCACGTTGCCATAGACGCCGCAGGTCAGCAGCAGCAGACCGCGGTTGAGCGCTTCGACACGGATGCGCTGGGTCAGCGCTGCATCGGGCTTGCCGTCCGACATCAGCTCGACCGCGACCATGAAGCCGGGGCCGCGGATCTCGGCGATCTCCGGCATGTTGGCGCGGATCGCTTCGAGACGTTGCTTGAGACGCGAGCCGAGCTCGTTGGCGCGGGCGCAGAGGTCTTCTTCCTCGATCACGTCGAGCACCGCGTTCCCGGCAGCGATTCCCAGCGGGTTGCCGCCATAGGTGCCGCCCAGACCGCCCGGGTTCGCCGCGTCCATGATCTCGGCGCGACCGGTCACGGCCGCGATCGGAAGACCGCCGCCCAGACCTTTCGCCATCGTGGTGACGTCGGCCGCGACGTCGTAGGCGTCCATCGCGAACAGCGTTCCGGTGCGCGCGAAGCCGGTCTGCACCTCGTCGGCGATCATCACGATGCCATGCTCGTCACAGAAAGCGCGCAGGCGTTTGACGAAATCATGCGGGGCGGGGTTGAAGCCGCCTTCGCCCTGCACCGGCTCGAAGATCACTGCGGCGAGGCGCGTGGGGTCGAGATCGGTTTTGAACAGGCTCTCCATCGCGGCGAAGCTGTCCTCGGTCGACACGCCATGCAGCGCGTTCGGGAAGGGGACGTGGAACACGTCGGGCATCATCGCACCGAAGCCCGCCTTGTAAGGCGCGACCTTGCCGGTGAGCGTCATCGTCATGAAGGTCCGGCCGTGGAAGCCGCCGCTGAAGGCGATGACCGCGTTGCGGCCCGTGTAGGCGCGGGCGATCTTGATCGCGTTCTCGACCGACTCGGCGCCGGTGGTGACGAAGATCGACTTCTTGTCGAAATCGCCCGGCACCTTTTCGTTGAGCCGCTCGGCGAGGCGCACATAGGGCTCGTAGGGCATCACCTGATGGCAGGTATGGGTAAAGGCGTCGAGCTGGGCTTTCACCGCCTCGATGACTTTCGGGTGGCGGTGGCCGGTGTTCACCACCGCGATCCCGGCGGCGAAATCGATCAGCTCGCGGCCATCGGCATCGGTGACGGTGGCGTTCTCGGCGGAGACGGCGAAGTTCTGGGTCTGCACACCCACGCCCCGGGCAAGGGCGGCGGCGCGGCGGGTCTCGAGGTCGGCATTGCTGGACATGGGCACTCCTCAGGGGCTGGAGAATCACGGAATGATGTGACGCTAGTGTTTAACGGATAACTGTGCAATGTTTAGTTTGTTAAACGAATGGCGAAGGTGCGCGCGCTGGAATTCCGCCCGGTCGCACTCTAGAACAGGCACAGGACAGGAGGCTTGCGGTGAGCGAATTCGACGTGGGCGGACGGCTTCGGGCGATCCGCGAGGACAAGGGATTGTCGCAGCGCGAGCTGGCGCAGCGGTCGGGCGTGACCAATGGGCTGGTCTCGCTAATCGAGCGTAACAAGACTTCTCCCTCGATCACCTCGCTGCGTAAGATCCTCGAAATTCTCGAGACGACGCTGGCGGAGTTCTTCGACAGCGATACGCCCTCCGAGCCCGGCAAGTTCGTCTTCCGGCATTCTGAGCTCACCGAGATCAACCCGGGCCGGATCTACCGCTCGGGTGGCGCGGCGCTCGATGCGCTCTCGCTCAAGCGGGCAGGCAAGTCGGGGCAGACCAACATTCTGCTGCTCTACGAGACCTATGAGCCCGGCGCCGATACCGGGGCGGAGGCCTATGCCCATGAGGGCGAGGAGGGCGGTTTTGTCATCGAGGGCGAGTTGCTGCTGACGGTCGGCGAGACCACCGAGTTGCTGCGCGCGGGCGATGCCTACCTGTTCGACAGCCGCCTGCCGCATCGTTTCCGCAACGTGGCCAAGGCGCGTTGCGTGGTGGTCTCGGCCGCGACCCCGCCGACTTTCTGAGCGGTGCGCTCAGTAATAAGTCCGCTCTGTCAGATCGCTCTCGGCCATCATTTTTTCGCAGGCTGCGAGGAAGGCGGCTTCCGCGCTCGACTGCTTTCGCTGCCGATTGGTGAGCAGGTAGATATTCACCATCGGCAACCCGTCATAGGGCGGCAACTGGCGTAGCCGACCCGACTCGACGTCGCGATGCGCGACGTGCAGCGGCAGCGCCCCGATCCCGATGCCGGCCACGATCATCCGGCGCAGCTCGTGCAGGTTCGAAGACACCCCGCGCCAGCTCGGGGCGAGCTTGGCCCGCGCACGCAGCAGCGAAACCGGGTGAAGGGGGCCGTCCTCGGTCTCGGTCTGAAACGACACCGAGGTCTCGCCTTCGATTTCGGCGAGCGTGATGTCCTCGCGGTCGAAAAGGGGATGGCGCTTGCCGCAAAACAATCCGAAATACTCGCGGTAGAGCACCTGCGCGCGGAGGTTCTCGGGCGTCTTGTGAAGCAGGCAAATCCCCAGGCTCGCCCGATTCTGTTGCACCCGGTTCACCACTTCCTCGCTCTCGGCCACCGTCATCGAGAAGGTCACCTTCGAATGTTCGGTCGCGAAATCATGCAGCACGGCGTCGTAGTGATCCGAGATCACATGCGAGGTCGTCGTGATCGCGATATGGCCGCGCAGCTCCTCCGCGCCGGTCTCCAGCAGGGAGGGAATCTGCGACACCGCGCCGAAGATCTGGGCGCATTCCTGATAGAGCAGGTTGCCCGCCCTAGTGACCTTGAATTCGTTGGGCTTTCGGATGATCAGCTCGTGGCCGGTGCGTTCCTCCAGCCGCTTGAGCGCGGCCGAAATCGTAGGCTGTTTGAGCCCCAGAAGATAGGCCGCCCGGGAGATGCCCCGCTGCTCCACCACCACCATGAAAGTGCGCAGAAGGTTCCAGTCGAGATGCCAGGGGAAACGTTGTTCGTAGGGCTTGACCATAGCCTAGATCTATATTGAAGATTTCTATTATTTATTTGCGCAATGGCGGTCGCCATGCAAGCGTTTCCGTCAACGAGGCTCTGGAAGGGGCGCTCGCCGTGGCGGGACGCGCCGGAAACAAGGCCGCCCGCAGTCATGACCAACAGGAGAAATCCATGACCAACCGCAGAACCGTTCTCAAAACCATCCTCGGGGCTGGCTCGCTCGCCGCGACCGGCATCTCGCTGCCCAGCCTCGCCGCGGCTGACGAGCTGGAGAGCCTCAAGGACAAGGGCGTGATCCGGATCGCCATGTCGGGCGCCTACCCGCCCTTCAACTTCATCAACGATTCGAACGAAGTCGTGGGCTTCGACCCGGCCATCGGCGAGGAGATCGCCAAGCGCATGGGGCTGAAGACCGAGATCGTGACGACCGCATGGGACGGGATCATCGGTGGTCTGCTGGCCAACAAATACGACGCCATCGTCGGCTCGATGTCGATCACGCCCGAGCGCGAGAAGGTCGTCGATTTCGTCGGTCCTTATTACACGACGAAGCGCGCGATCTTCGTGCTGCCCGACAGCCCGATCAAATCCGTTGCCGACCTGAAGGACGTGACTGTCGGCGTGACGCTGGGCGAGACGCACGAAGAGTGGGCGCGTGAGCAAGGCTATGACGTGAAGACCTACAAAGGTCTGCCCGAGCTGATCCTCGAGCTTCAGAACGGTCGTGTCGACGCGATCATCAACGACTCGATCGCGGCGATCCTCGCGATGAAGAAGAACGATTACAAATACCGCATTCTCGACGATCTGAAGACCGACGCGATCGGTGCGGGCATCGCCATCCGCAAGGGCAATCCCGAACTGAAAGACGCGATGCAGAAGGCGCTCGATTCCATGATGGAAGACGGCACCTATGAGAAAATCGCGATGAAGTGGATCGGCGCTGACATCCGCTGATCGGCGCGATCCAAGGAATGGTGGGCAGTCCGTCGTCTGACGGC
>NZ_DFRG01000111.1:2353-22329 GCF_002378135.1 Thioclava sp. UBA3469 | reverse complement strand
CGCAGGACGCGCCGCCCCCGCGCGGCAGCAAGCGTCCCATAGAGCGCCGCCTGCTGAAAGGCCGGCGCGTGCCCCGGCGCAAGCGCGCGCAACGCCCGATCCCACCCCGCATCGGAGCCTGAAATTTGCGTAAGACGGACAGGTTTCATCGCCGCCATTAAGGCTTGCTTTACCTAAGCCGGGGTTAATGGCGCTGCGAAACACGACAACCCTGAGGCGAAAATGGCCCGCGCTCCTAAAAATCCATCGCGCGCAAAGCGCAGACAGCCCCCGCCTGCCGGAAATTCGTTGCAGGCGCGCAAGACCGACGGGCCGCCACATCTGCCAGCTCCGCGCGCGACGCTGTGGAGTGCGCTTCTGGTCGCGCTTTTCGGCGCGGCTCTCTGGCTCGGCCTTCTTGCGATTCTCAAGTTTTCCAACGGCTTCTAAACGCTTCAGTTCAGAACTTGACGCAAACGTCACCTTCGAGTGGCCGCAAAGACACATTTTTCCGTGCATGCCGGCAACAGAACGTGACGTCATCGTGAAGCGCAGATTGATTTACACCTTCCGGCTGATAGCGTCACCGAAAGGAATTCCTTCGAGACGTTAGGATCTCCTTCGGGACACGTTAGGGAAGAGGAACATTATGAAACGTGTGATGACTTCGATGGCCGCACTCGCGATTGGCGCAGGCGCGGCCCATGCGGGCGGGGTGGAGCGCTCGACGCAATCGGTCGGCATCCTGTTCGAACAGGGCAATTACGCCGAGTTCAACATTGGCGGGTTCAATCCGAATGTGTCGGGCCATTATGACGGAAACAATACGAACTCAGGCGACATGGCAAAGGGATATGGCACTTATAGCCTCGGCTACAAACAGCAGCTCAACGACCGTTTTGCCTTCGCACTGATCTTGGACCAGCCGCTGGGTGCGAATGTTCATTATCCGGCAGGATCGACGCCCTTCGCGCTCGCAAACTATCCGATCGCGGACTCCAGCGCGAAAATTTCCTCGAACGCTCTGACAGCACTTCTCAGCTATAAAATGCCGAACAACGTGACTGTGTATGGCGGCCTTCGTAGCGAGCAGGCAAAAGGCAAGGCTGATCTGCACACCCTGACCTATACCGGAGCGGGTACGGATCCGACAAATCAAGCCGATCCTGCAAACTATACCTCGGCGCCCTATTCTCTGCGCACATCAACGGAGACCGATCTTGGTTACGTGGTCGGGGTCGCATGGGAAAAGCCGGAAATCGCAGCTCGCGTCTCGCTGACCTACAACTCGAAGATCACGCATGATTTCACGAGCCAAGAAACGGTCAACGGAACCGACGCATCTCTCATTCCGGGCTATGATAACAGCTTCAAGACTGTGTCGCCGGAATCCGTAAACCTCGAATTCCAAACTGGGATTATGAAAGACACCCTGCTGATGGGGTCAGTGCGGTGGGTGCACTGGACGCAATTCCAAATCGCACCTTCGGCCTATGAGAGCTTGAATGGTCCGCTTGTCGATTACAAAGACAATACTATCACCTATACTTTGGGCGTTGGGCGTCGCTTCAATGAGCAATGGTCGGGTGCGGTGATGTTCGGCTATGAGAAGCATCAGGGCGGCACCGTTGGGAACCTTGGTCCGACCGATGGATACAAATCCGTGTCTTTCGCTGCGAGCTACCAAGCGACCGACAACATCAAGATCACGGGCGGCGTGCGCTATGTCGATATCGGCGACGCAACCACCAATGGCCTGAATGCCGACTTCTCCGGCAATGACGGTTGGGGCGCGGGCCTGCGCGTTGGCGTTAGCTTCTGATCGCAAGCTTCTGGTCTTCTTACAAAAGCCCCGCCTCGTGCGGGGCTTTTTCTTTGGACCTCGGCAATGCCGCAAGTTCCGGGTGGTGCGCGTCGCTGCCGCCCGCTAGATCGAAGCGATGAAACACGCACCCGCCCCTTTATCCCTCACCCCGCTCGCCTGGGCGCTGCTCGCGGCGCTGGCGCTGATCTGGGGCTCGTCCTTCCTGTCGAACCGCGCGGCGCTGGCAGGTGCGGGCGTCTTTACCGTGGTCTTCCTGCGGGTCGCCTCGGGCGCGGTGCTGATCTGGGCCTATGTCGCGCTGCGCCGCCTTCCGGTGCCGCGGCACCCGATCTATCTCGGGCATTTCCTGATCATGGGGCTGCTGAACAACGCCATTCCCTTCTCGCTCATCGTCTGGGGGCAGAAGCATATCGATAGCGGGCTGGCCTCGATCCTGAACGCCTCGACCGCGATCTTCGGGGCGCTGGTCGCGGCCGTTGTCTTCACCGACGAGCGGCTGAGCGCGCGCAAGGCCACCGGCATCGCGGTCGGCTTCGCGGGCGTCGTGGTGGCGATCGGACCGGATGCCCTGAAAGGGTTCGATCTGACCTCTGCGGGCCAAGTTGCCGTGCTCGGCGCGGCGCTGAGCTACGGCTTCGCCGGAGCTTATGCGCGCTTTGCAATCAGGGGGTTACGACCCGAAGTTGCAGCGGCTGGGATGCTCACAGGTGGCGCGATCTGGACGCTGCCGATCCTGCTTGTCACCGAAGGCGTGCCGAGCTTCGACTACGCGCCCTCGGTCTGGATCGCGATGCTCTGGCTCGGCTTTGGCTGTTCGGCGCTGGCCTATCTGCTCTATTACCGCATCCTTGCGCTGGCGGGGGCCGCGAACCTCGCCCTCGTCACCCTCCTGATCCCGCCCGTCGCGATCCTCGCGGGCTGGGCGGTCTATGGCGAACGTCTGGGTTGGGCGGAGGCCTTGGGCTTCGCGATCCTCGCGCTTGGCCTGCTGATCCTGAACCGCCGCCCCAAAACCCCGTGACGCGCGCGCCTTGCCGGGCTACACCGGGGCGAAAGACCAATGGGGACCACATGATCTATTCCAATCGCGCCGAGTGGCTGGCCGCCAAATCGAGGAAGGTTGCGCTGTTCGGCATGTCCGGCCTCGGCAAGACCTGGGCTGCGAACCTGCTGCGCGACGAGGGCTGGTTCCACTACTCCGTCGATTACCGGATCGGCACGCGCTACATGGGCGAATATATCGCTGACAACTTCAAGCGCGAGGCGATGAAGAACCCGTTCCTGGCGGAGCTTCTGCTGTCGGACTCGGTCTATATCGCGTCGAACATCACCTTCGAGAACCTTGCGCCGCTTTCGACCTATCTCGGCAAGCCCGGCGATCCGGCCAAGGGCGGGTTGCCTTTCGAGGAATATCTGGAACGGCAGAGCCAGCACCGCAACGCAGAGATGGCGGCGCTTCTGGATACGGCGCATTTCATCGACCGCGCGAAGCAGATCTACGGGATCGAGAATTTCCTGTGCGATTCCGGCGGCTCGATCTGCGAGGTGGTGGACCCCGCCGATCCCGAGGATCCGATCCTGACCTCGCTGTCGCAAAACCTGCTGATGGTCTGGATCGAGGGCTCCGAGGCCCATACCGAGGAGCTGATCAACCGCTTCTCGCGTGCGCCGAAGCCGATGTATTATCAGCCCGAGTTTCTGGCCGCGAAATGGGCCGAATATCGCGCGCTGAAAGGCGTGGCGGAGACGGAGGTCGATCCCGACGATTTCGTGCGCTGGACCTATGCGCAGGCGCTGGCGCATCGTCAGCCGCGCTATGCGGCGATGGCGAAAAACTGGGGCGTGACGATCCGTGCCGAAGATCTCTACCTTGTCCGCGATGCAAAAGATTTTACATCGCTGATCGCTGATGCTTTGCCCGCGTGAGCCTAGACACTTCACGCATCACTTTAACTTCACCCTGTAAGAGACTGAAAAACAATGCCGATCAAGTTGCCTGAAAACCTCCCCGCCTTCGACATCCTGTCGCGGGAAGGCGTGATGGTGATGTCGCCCGAACGGGCATCCCGGCAGGAAATCCGCCCCATCCGGATCGGCCTTCTCAATCTCATGCCTAAGAAAATCCAGACCGAGAACCAGTTCGCCCGGCTGATCGGTGCGACGCCGCTGCAGATCGACTTCCAGCTGATCCGCATGAGCGAGCACCAGACGAAGAACACCGCCGCCGCGCATATGGAGGAGTTCTACCGTCCGTTCGAGGAGGTCGAGGCCACCGGCGAGAAGTTCGACGGACTGATCATCACCGGTGCCCCGATCGAACATTTGCCTTTCGAGGAAGTGACTTACTGGGCAGAGCTCAAGCGGATCTTCGACTGGACCCAGACCCATGTCTTCTCGACCTTCGGCGTGTGCTGGGGCGGAATGGCGATGGCCTATTACTTCCACGGCGTGAACAAGCATATGCTCGATCACAAGGCGTTCGGCTGCTTCCGGCACCGCAATTGCGCGCCCGCCTCGCCCTATCTGCGGGGCTTCTCAGACGATCTGCTGATCCCGGTCAGCCGTTGGACCGAGATGCGGCGCGACGAGCTGGAGGCGGCGGGGCTGGTCACGCTGATCCATTCCGACGAAACCGGGCCCTGTCTGGTCGAAGATCGCGCCCATCGCGCGCTCTACATCTTCAACCATCTCGAATATGACAGCGGCACGCTGAAAGAAGAATACGATCGTGACGTCGCGTCGGGGAAACCAATCAACGTCCCCGCGAATTACTATCCTGAGAACGACCCGAGCCGGGTGCCAACCAACAGGTGGAAAAGCCATGCCCACCTGCTTTACGGCAACTGGATAAACGAGATTTATCAGGAAACGCCGTATGATCTGGCCGAGATTGGTAACTAGCCTTGTCGTGTTGCTGCTCATCCTGAGCGGCGCGACATGGGCGCTGGAGAGTTGGCGGGCCCGCATGGCGGAGCAGCGCTATCCCCCCAACGGCATCTTCGTCGATGTCGGCGACCAGCGCGTTCATATGGTCATCAAGGGCGATCACGGCCCGGCGGTGGTGTTGATCCACGGCGCGTCGGGCTCGGCCCGCGATCTGACCTTCGATCTCGCCCCGGAACTGGCGAAACGCTATCGCGTTTTCGTGCCCGACCGTCCGGGGTTTGGCTATTCCGACCCGCTGCCGGCGGATCAGGACACGATCGAAAATCAGGCCAAGCTGCTGCAGAAAGCGACCAAGATGGCGGGCGCGGACGATCCTATCGTGCTCGGCCATTCCTATGGTGGCGCGGTGGCGATTGCATGGGCGGTGTATCAGCCCGACACGCTCTCGGGGCTGGTGCCGGTCTCTGCGCCCTCGCATAGCTGGGATACCGGACTGCCGCTGCTCTATGAGATCACCTCGCCGCCGCTGGGTCAGGCGGTTGTCGTGCCGCTGATCTCGGCCTGGACCCCGCCTGCGATCATCCGCTCCGAGGTCGAGAGCGTCTTCACGCCACAGGAGATGCCGATCGGTTATCTGCACTGGTTCGGCCCCGGCATGACGCTGCGGGTGCAGACGATGCGGGTGAATGCCCGTCAGCGCGCCAGCCTGAAGTCGGAAATTCAGGCGATGACCCCGCATTACCCCGATCTCGACCTGCCGGTGGTCTCGGTTCATGGCACGGCCGACACCATCGTAGGCGAGCAGATCCACGCGGTGCCGTTCACAAACGAGGTGCCGGGAGCGGAGTTGGTCTCGCTAGACGGGATCGGCCATATGGTTCCGCATGTCGCGTTGCAGCAGACCGTCGCGGCGGTAGACCGTGTCGCCAAGCGCGCGGGCTATTCGATCCCGATGCGCCCGGCGGCGGAATGAGGGGCGACTGAGCGCCGCCTGCACCCCCATCTTGCACTCACGTCACAGACATGTGGCGCCGCTCTATCCGGACGCGGCGCCGCTTGCACCGCCCCTGCCCGCACAGCATACTGCCGTGAAACGACAAAAGGCAGATCATGGCCAAGGACAAGAGCGACCCGCCGTTCGACATCCCCTTCGTGGGCGACATCACCCGCTACCTCGAAGACGAAGCGCCCGATGCCGTGCGCGAGGCGATCGAGGAGGCGGGCAAGGATGACATGCTCTCGCCCTCCTACCCCTATGACGAGGAGATGAAGCGCAAGAAATACGACCGCCGGATGGAGGCGCTCCAGGTCGAGCTGGTCAAGATGTTCTGGGATGCGAAGGAAACCGGCAAGCGGATCGCGGTGATCTTCGAGGGGCGCGACGCGGCGGGCAAAGGCGGCACGATCGGGCGGATGCGGCAGAACCTGAATCCGCGCTCGGCCTATGTCGTGGCGCTGCCGAAACCCACCGAGACCGAAGCCACGCAATGGTATTTCCAGCGCTATATCGACTGGCTGCCCGCGGCGGGCCAGATCGCGATGTTCGACCGGAGCTGGTATAACCGGGGCGTGGTCGAGCATGTCTTCGATTTCTGCACGCCCCAGCAGCGCGAGCATTTCTTCTACCAGCTCCCCGATTTCGAGAAGATGCTGGTGGATGACGGGGTCATCCTCGTGAAGCTCTGGCTGAACGTGGACCGTGCAGAGCAGCTGCGCCGCTTCCTCAAGCGCGAGAAGGACCCGCTCAAGCAGTGGAAACTGAGCTGGATCGACGTCGAGGGGCTCAAGCGCTGGGACGCCTATTCCGAGGCGATTCAGGAGACGCTCGAGCGCTCCGACACCGACCACGCGCCCTGGACGGTGATCCGTTCGGACGACAAGAAACGCGCCCGGATCGCCGCAATCCAGACGGTGCTCAACGCGGTCGATTACGCGCATAAGGACCCCGAGGCGATTGGCGAGATCGACGAAAAAATCTGCGGCGGCATCGACGTTCTGAATGTCTAAGCAAGGCTATCATCACGGCAATCTGCGTCAGGCGCTCGTAGCCTCCGCACTGGAGCTGATCGAGGAGAAGGGGCCGACCGGGTTCACGCTCTCGGAGGCGGCCAAACGCGCAGGCGTGACCCCGGCTGCGGTCTATCGCCATTTCGAGGGGCGCGAGGATCTGATCGCGGAATGCGCGCGTCAGGGCTATCTGATTTTCGGCGACCTTCTGGATCACGCGTGGAACGGTGGGAAGCCTTCGGCGCTGGCGGCGTTTTCCGCCGTGGGCCGCGCCTATCTGGCTTTCGCCCGGAAATATCCGGGTCACTACATGGCGATGTTCGAAAGCGGCATCTCGCCCAACCGCTCGCCTGATCTTGCCGCGGTGGCGAGTAAATCGAGCACCGCGATGGAACGCGCGACGCGCGCCTTGATGGAACATGTGCCAGTGGAAAAACGCCCGCCCGTCGCGATGGTCTCAGCCCATGTCTGGGCGATGAGCCACGGCGTGGTGGAGCTCTATGCGCGTGAGGGAAATCGCTCGCCCTACGCCCCCGAGGATCTGTTGGAAAGCGGCATCGGCGTCTATCTGCGGGGCCTCGGTCTGATCGCCCCGGATTGAGCCGCCCTGCCCCGATTTTGCCGCGCCGCGGCATCGCCCGCACATAGAAAACGGGCGGAGGTTTCCCCCCCGCCCGTTAAGATCAGACGATCCGCCTAGATCAGAACTTGTAGGACGCGGTGAGGTTCAGCGTCGTGGTGTTCAGATCGTTGGTGGTGCCGTCGAAGTTGTTGCCGTCACGATAGTCGAGCTCGGTCCCGACGGTCCACTTCGGGTTGATGGCATATTTCATGCCGATACCAACCAGCGGAACGGTGTCGGAATAGCCGTTGCCCGCACCGTCTTCGGCGTCGACATAGGACGCACCGAGCGTGCCGTAGAACAGCATGTTGTTGTAGGGCGCACCGGCGATCATCTTGAGGTCGGTCATCGATTTGACCTTCGCACCGGAGTTGCTGTCGTCGATGTTCGCAGCGTTATAGGCCAGTTCGCCACCGAGGACATAGTTGCCGAAGTCATAGAGGTAGCCAGCGTGGGCACCGCCGACGACGCCGTCGCCGTCGATCGACTCGTTGGCTTTGCCGTAGCCGAGCTGAACACCGGCGTAGAAGCCGTCCCAGCTGAACTGCGCGGGCGCCACTGCGACCGGAGCCGGGGTGACCTCGGGGGCCGGTGCCGGGGTGGTGTAACCGCCCGCCATTGCGGCGGAGCCAGCGAGTGCCAGAATGCTCGACGTAACGATGATACGTTTCATGTTTCTCTCTCTCCTGTCTTGGGGGTTCATCCCCCGTTGAGACGTTTTGGATCAGATCCGTTGCCCGGACCTATGCCCCCTGAATGCGAAATCAATCCGGTTGGTTCCAAGCATGAGCGGCGCTTTGCCGAACGTGTCACAAGACGTGATCGAAGTGACGAATGCTGCAGGCGCAAAATGCATTGGCAAGACTGGACAAAGCGGGGGTTCCTTTGGTTAATGAACACACGTTCATTTCCAGGGAGGATCACATGGAGTTGAGTGAAATTCGTGCCGTCATCACCGGCGGCGCCTCGGGTCTCGGGGCTGCGACCGCCCGGCACTTCGCTGAGTCGGGGGCGCAGGTGACGCTCTTCGACCGCGACCGCGCGGGCGGCGAGGCCTTTGCCGCCGAGATCGGCGCGACCTTCGCCGAGGTCGACGTGACCTCCGAAGACAGTGTCGCCGCCGGGATCGCCGCCGCGGTGAGCGCGATGGGCGGCATCGACGTCGCCGTCAATTGCGCGGGCATCGCCACCGGCGAGCGCGTCGTGGGCCGCGAGGGTCCGCACCGGCTCGAGAGCTTCGCGCGCACGATCGACATCAACCTCGTGGGTAGCTTCAACGTCGCCCGCCTCGCCGCCGCCGAGATGGCCCGCAACCCCGGCCCCGAGCGCGGCGTGATCGTCAACACCGCCTCCATCGCCGCCTTCGACGGGCAAAAGGGCCAGGCAGCCTATGCGGCCTCAAAGGGCGGTATCGTCGCGATGACTCTGCCGCTGGCCCGCGATCTCGCGAGTCAGGGCATCCGCTGCTGCGCCATCGCGCCGGGCATTTTCGCGACGCCGATGATGAAGGGCCTGCCGCAGGAGGTGCAAGACAGCCTCGCCGAGGAAGTGACCTTCCCGAAACGGCTCGGCGATCCGTCGGAATACGCGAAACTCGCCGGTTTCATCGTCCAGAGCGGTTATCTGAACGGCGAAGTGATCCGCCTCGACGGGGCGCTGCGGATGCGTTGACCTCACGTTTATGACGGCTTTGCGAAGTATCTGAAAATTTCGTCGAAAAACGGGTTGCAAGGGCGCGCGAGGGCGGCTAAATCCCGCCCTACAAGACGACCCCTGATGCGGAGAGGTGGCAGAGTGGTCGAATGCGGCGGTCTCGAAAACCGTTGTCGGTGAGAGCCGACCCAGGGTTCGAATCCCTGTCTCTCCGCCACTTTCCCTTGTTGATCGACACATCAACACTCTGAAAGTGCGCAATCCCTGAAAATGCGACTTCAATCGGACCCTCGGCCCCCACATGCGCGGCTTACGCTCCTGCGTGCTTCGCCGTGCACCCTTCTGCACCGCGCGCGTCCCGGCGCCATGCCGCGACTGTCAGGCCTGCGCGGGGAACTCGATGCACACGCGCAGCCCATCCGTTCCGTCCACGGTCAGGGTCGCGTCGTGCTGGAAGGTCAACGTCCGGATCAATCTCCAGCCCAGAGAATTCGACCGCTCCGGCCGCGCGGCATCCGAGGGCAAGCCGATGCCGTTGTCGGACACCACCAAGGCGATACCGCTCTGCACATTGCCGGAGACTTGGACGCGGATGGTCCCGCTATCCCTGCCCACGAAGGCATATTTGAACGCGTTGGTGATGAGCTCGCCGATGATGAGCCCGATGTCGATGGCAAGCTTACTGTCGAGTTGCAGCTCTGCGCAGCTCACTTCGATATTGGCGTCGAGGCTTCCGCCGCTGAAGGCGCGCTCCGAGGTCCTTGCGACTTCCGCCGCCATCTCGGCCAGATCGACCTTACCGGTGTCGGTTCCGCGCTGCATCAGCTCGTGGGCCTTGGAGAGCGCCCCGACGCGGACTTCGAGCTCGGTCAGAACCTGTTGGGTTTCATCCTGTTTGGCCCGCGACTTGCTCATGCGAATGAGCGCGGCGATGAGCGCCAGATTGTTGCCTGTCCGGTGATGAAGCTCCTGCATCAACAGGTCGCGTTCCGTGATCTCCTCGCTCAGTTCGCGGTTCTGCTCGTTGAGGGCCGCCGTCGGATCCTTGGCGCTGAGGGCGTCGAGCGCCTCGGTCGCCTGCTCGACGAGTTGGGCGCCCGCAGGCAGAACGGCTGAGGACAGGAAAACTGCATCGATGCGCGTGCCCTCATGGCCGGTCTGGACATCGAAACGCGTGGCGATCCGCTGCACGCCGCGAAGCCCCAGCCCCATCCCCGTCGCGGAGGATGGCGCGCCATCGGGCTGAAGGTTCTCCTTCGGGATGCCCCGCCCCTGATCGGTCACGAGAAGACCGAGCGCCGGTTTGCCGCTCGCCTCGGTCAGCGAAAAGGTCGCGCGGCCCTTCTGGCCATGCTCGATCGCATTGCGCCCAAGCTCGACGACGGCTGTGACGGTCCTTGTGCGTTCGAAGGAGCTGAATTGGAGAACGCTGGTCAATGTCATCGCGACATCGCGCAACCGGGCGACGTCGGTGCTTTTCTCGAGGGTTACGGTGGTGAGCTTCGTCGTCTTCACTGCTCGCGCTCCCGGTTGCTACGCAAGACGACGATGCTGGCGTCGTCGCGTCCGCGGAAGGCCCGATCCAGAAGAAATCCGGCAATCAAGAGCGGGCTCTTCTTCAGCAGTCCGGGCGGGAAATGCGCCTCCCGCAGGGTTTTCAAACCGTCGCTATGCAGGATCACCATGTCCCCCGCCTCCAGTTGCACGACTTCCTCGTAGCCATGGGTCGCCGCGCCACCGATGCGGCCGTCCCGCACCGCCATGCGGCGAATGCCATTCGCGCCGACCAGCAGAGACGAGATATTGCCAAGCGCGGCGTAGCGCAGCTCCATCTGCGGCTGGGCGATATGCATCAGTGCAGCCACCGCCCCGCGCCGCCCGACCAGCCGCTCGGTGATCTGGCGCATCAGCTTGCCCGGCTCGGACGAGAGCCCGCCCGCAGCGCCGGCGGCCTCGATGACTTCGCTGGCGGCTTCGGCGGCGGCAGGACCATGCCCGAGCCCGTCGCAGAGCAACACATCGGTCGCCCGCGGGGTCTGCCGGATCTGAAAGTCGTCGCCGCAGGTGGTTTCGTTCGGGTGACACACGCGCAGCCCCACCGCGTCGACGCCGCAGTCGGCCCCGGCGCTTTTCCCGCCGAAGGTACATACGATCGTCGTTCCGGTGTCGGGCGAGCTGAAGATGTCGAAGGTATCCGACAGGCGCACGATCGCCCCGAGCCCGAGCCCTGCGGAATCGGTGGAGCTTTCGCCGTCCTGGAACATCCGGTCGATATCCGCGATCCCCGGCCCGCGATCGGTGAAGATCATGTTGATGACATCGGCGCCGGGCTGCCGCACGAGTTCGATCAGGGCGCGACCGCGCTCCGCGTAACGCAGGATGTTCGTCGCGGCCTCCGTGGCCACGATCGCGAGTTCGCCGACGCGTGTCTCGGGAAGACCGATCTCGACGCCGTGGCGCCGCGCAAGCCGCCGCACCACGGCCACGGCGCTGCGATCATCAATTTCGACCCACTGGTTCATAGCTTCACGCTCATGGAAACGGTTGTTCCTTTCCCGGGCGCTGAGTGGACCTCGAACCCATGTGAGAGGCGTTTGGCGCCGCCAAGACCTTTGCCGAGCCCGCCCGCGGTCGTATAGCCCTCGGACATGGCCAGCGTCACATTTTCGATCCCCGGTCCCTCGTCCCGGCATTCGACGCGCAGATACTCGTTACAACCGTCGAGATAAATTGAAATCTTGCCGCCGCCACCGTGGACGATGGCGTTGCGGGTGATTTCGCTCACAGCCGTCGCGAACCGGGTGATCCGCACCGCCGACAGCCCGCGTTCTTTGAGAATTCGGGCGACCGCCTGGCGCGCAGCGACGACATCGCGACTGGTCGCGAGCGTTATCTCCGCAACCGCGGGTCTGCTGGATGTTTCGTTTGGATCAGGCACGCCGCAACTGAGTGAGTGCATGGGTCAGGCTGAGCGCCGTACGGGTCTCGGGCAGATACATCCCCAGCTCCACCAAGGTCACCGCAACCGCGGGCCGCATCCCCACAACGTAGGTTTCAGCGGCCAGCAGCTTGGAAATGCCAGCGAGCTGGGCAATGACGCGGCCGACGAAGGTGTCGACGATCTCCAGCGAACTGATATCGAGGATCACGCCTTTGACGTTTTCCTTGGCGATCCGGTTCGACAACGTGTCCTGCAGCTCAACGATTTCCGTATCGGTGACGTCGTCCTGAATGGAGACGAGAAGCGCGTTCTCGACCAGGTTTATGGACGTCACACCCGACACGTCAGGAAACCTCGCTGGTTTTGATGACGTAGCCGACCTTCTGCAGGGCATCGGCCAGAGCCGTGCGGATGCTGGACCGGGTGGAGACCGTGCCCACGTCGATGCCGAGCTGCACCATGGTCTGCGCGATCATCGGGCTGATGCCGCTGATGATGCATTCCGCCCCCATCAGGCGCACCGCGGCCGCGGCGCGCAAAAGGTGCTGCGCCACCTGCGTGTCGACCGTGCCGACACCGGTGATGTCCATGATCACCACCTCGGCCTGCCGCTCGAGGATGGTCTCTAGCAGGTTCTCCATGACCTCCTGCGCGCGGGCGGAATCCAGCGTGCCGATCAGCGGCAGCGTGAGGACGCGGTCCCAGAGCTCGACCACCGGGGTCGAGAGTTCGAGCATTTCCTGACGCTGGCGTTCTATGATCTGGTCACGCTCGCCGATGAAGATCTCGTTGGTGTAGATCGCGAAAGCATCGACGAGACGGGTCACCATCAGCACGTCACTGATGAGCTTGCCGCTTTCGATATCCGTCATCGCCTCAAGCCGTGTGAACAGCGGGGCTTTGAGGGCCAACACGAAGGTCGCCATCTCGGTCGGCGTCACGCCACGCCCGACGCGTTCCTTGCTCACATCTGCAAGGACGGCGCGCAGGTCTTCCCACTCGTCGTCGTCCAGGCTGAACTCTTCATTCACGACGCCCGCGCGGACACCTTTGGTGAAGGCTTTCAGAAGTTCCTGGTTCTGCGCACGGCTCTCGGAGTCGGAGAACAGGTCAGAGCGTTTCACGCCCTCTTTCACCTGAGTGCCAAGCCACTCCTCCACGACGCCGGAGAAATCGGATTCGAGGATGTTCAGGATATTTGCCGTCGCTGTTTGCGGCATGTGCAGGCACTCCAGTTCTTTTCAATACAGCAGGTAAGCCAATTAGCCGCGGTAAAGTCAACGGCTTGGACGGGTCGGTTGCCGCAACGGAGATTGATCCGGAGAAGTATCGCTCAAGGTCCGAAAGTTGCGGGCAGACTTTCGCAGACGGTGATTTTCCTGCGTGAGGATACCCCGGGGCGCCCTGCCGAGGCTGACAGCAGGAACCTGAACCGACAGACAAAAAAAGCCCCGCGCGGTGCGCGGGGCTTGTCATTTCTTTCGGTCCGGGTGCGAGCGATCAACCGTAGACCAGTTTCGGCAGCCAGATGATGATCTCCGGGAAGAACATGCACAGCAGCAGGCCGACCACCTGCAGCGCCAGGAACGGCAGCGCCGAACGGAAGATGTCGCCCATCGGGATTTCCGGCGGCGCCACCCCGCGCAGATAGAACAACGCATAGCCGAAGGGCGGCGACAGGAAGCTCATCTGCATGTTCACGAGGTAGAGCACCCCGAACCACAGCACGAGATCGTCGGGATCGCTCAGCCCGAAGGCCTCCGCCCCGAGCGCCTTCACGATCGGCACGAAGATCGGCACGCAGAGCAGCAGAATGCCGACCCAGTCGAGGAACATGCCGAGTATGATCAGCACGAGCTGCATGATGATCAGGATGCCCCACGGCCCGAGCCCGGTCGCCTGCAGCGCGTTCTGCACGAATTGCTGACCGCCTTCGAGCACGTAGAGCCCGACAAAGATCGTCGCGCCGAACATGATCCAGATGACCATCGCCGAGGCCTTGAGCGTGGTGACCGCGGCCTCGCGGATCGTCTGCCAGTCGAGCTTGCGGTGGATCGCCGCCACGATGATCGCGCCAAAGGTGCCGATGCCAGCCGCTTCCACCGGCGTCGCGACACCGGTGAAGATCACGCCCAGCACGATCACGATCAGCGAGATCGGCGCCGACATATTGCTCATCAGGCGGATCTTCTCCCGCCCCGTGATGCGTTCTTCCGGCGGGATCGGCGGACCCATCTCGGGGTTGATCGCGCAGCGGATCAGCACATAGGCCACATACATTCCCGACAGGAGAAGGCCGGGAATGACCGCGCCGATGAACAGCTCGCCCACCGATTGCTCGGCCACCACCGCGTAGATGATCGCAAGGATCGACGGCGGGATCAGGATGCCGAGCGTGCCGCCCGCCATGATCGAGCCCATCGCGATCTTCGCGTTATATCCGCGATCGAGCATCGCCGGCAGCGCGATGATCCCCATCGTCACCACGGCCGCCCCGATCACGCCCACCATCGCGGCGAGCACGGTCGAGGCGATGATCGTGGCCGCAGCCAGACCGCCGCGCACCCCGCCCAGCACCTTGTAGATGACGTCGAACATCTCGTTGATGATCCCCGCCCTCTCCAGCATTGAGGCCATGAAGATGAACAGGGGGATCGCCGAAAGCTGGTAGTTCGTCATCAGCGGGAAGATGCGGCTCGGCACGATATTGAGCGCGCGTTCGTCGCCCAGCACGAACAGGAAGACACAGGCCAGACCGCCCGTGACGAAGGCCAGTGGAAGCCCTGCCATCAGCAGGACGACCAGCGAGCCGAACATGATGAGTGTCAGCCACTCAATTCCAATTTCAAGTCCCATGTATCAGCCCCTGCCCATTACGATCCGCAGATCTTGTGCGAATTTCGAAATGCCCTGCAGAACAAGCAGCAGAGCGCCGATCACCATGACCCATTTCATCGGCCACAGAGGCACCTCCCATTCGTTAAAGCTGATCTCGCCCCAGCGGACATTCGCATCGGTCCATTGTCCGAGATTCCAGTTCGCCAGCATCTCGCCGGTCGGGATTTCGCCCCGCGCCCATTGCGAAATGAGCCCGTTGCCCGTGGGCACGGCGATCGCGTCCATCGCGAAGATCCACGACGTCACCAGCAATGTGCCCGCGAAGATGAAGAAGAAGACCGAGGTCAGCAGGTCGACCCACGCTTTGCGCGGTTTCGACAGCGGCGCGTAGAAGATGTCGACGCGCACATGGCTTTCGGTCAGCATCGCATAGGCGCCCGAGATCAGGTATTGCATCCCGAACATCAGATACATCGCCTCATGCGCCCAGTTGGTCGGGCTGTTGAAGACGTAGCGGCTGATCACTTCGAAGTAATAGACGAAGACTGCGATTATCGCCCAATAGCTGACGAATTCGCCCGCCTTGAGCGACAGCCGGTCGATCCAGCCGGTCCAGCCCGACGAGATATGACGGGAGTCGTCTTTCATCTCCTCCTCTTCGAGCGCTTCGAGACGCCGCTCGACCTCGCTTTCCTCCTCATGCTCGGGCAGCGCGGCATTCGCGCGCCGCACCAGCATCGGAAGCAGAAGCGCGTCGATGACGATCCCTGCGAGCAGCACCCAGAAGGCATATTTCGAGATGCTGCGCCATTTCGCGAGCACGGCGGCAGCCGCGTCCCGCTTCGGGCGAGCCTCGACGAGATCGGCCTGCGCCTGTTCGATCACCGCCTCGCCATCGGTGACCCGCTTCTCGGCGCGATCGACATTTCGCTGCGCGCGCTTTTGCGCGAAGCTGCCTTCCTCAGCGGCAGCCAGTTCCTCGCGCAGCTTGGGCAGATCGGCCTGCGCCGTGTCGACGCGTTCCTGTTCGCGCTCCAGCGAGCGCTCGGCCATGCGCACCACGTTCGACATGTCGGAAACCGTGCCGCGCGCGTCGTGGCCTTGCGCATTCGCATAGAGAATGGCGATGAAGACCGGGATGAAGAGAAAGCCCAGCAGGCTTTTCACGTAGAAGCGATGCAGTCCCAGCATCCCCCCGGTTACGAGAATGAAATAGCCCAAGGAGAGCGAATAACGCCGCTCCGTCTTGCGTGGCCGGTTGGCCAGCGTCGCCGCAATGATCGGGAAGAGGATCAGCCCCGCCCAATAGGCCCAATGCGGTAGAGTAAAGTCGATACTGGGCATTGCCCACCCCCTGTTGCCGGGTCATGCCCGGCCATCAGTTGAACCGGGCCCGCGCCAAAGGGCGGGCCCGTCACACTGTCTGTCGGATCAAATCAGAGCTTCAGTTCCAGCCCGTCGACCAGATCGGGCGTCACATAGCCCAGCGAGCCGGACATCATGTAGTCGAGCTGCGTCTTGAAGATCCGCGCGCTGTCCTTGTCGCGATTGGCGTATTTGAACCAGATCGGAACGGCGACTTCGGTCATCAGCTCCACATCGTCCTGGCTGAGGCGCGTAACCTCGGTGCCATCGGCCTCGAACTTGGCCCAGGCCTCCTGGTCGGCCTTCTGGATCGCCGCGTGATGCATGTCGGAATAGACGTGGGTCTCCATCTCGACGAATTGCTGCATCTCGGGGCTGAGCTTGTTCCACGCATCCATGCCGACGGTGATGTCCATGATGTCCACCGGCTGGTAGAGCGACATCATGCCGGGCGGGCCCATCGAGATGTAGCTGGTCACCTGGCTGAAGCCGAGCGCGTAGTTCACCGCCGGGCCCACATAGTCGGCCACGTCGATCGTGCCCTTCTCCAGCGCCGGGAAGATCTCCGAGCCCGGAAGCACGGTGGTCTCCGCGCCGATCTCGCCGAAGACATCGGCGACCATGCCGCCCGGCAGGCGCATCTTGCGGCCGCGGAAATCGTCGATCGAGCGGATCGGCACTTTCGAGTGGATGATGTTCGGGCCGTGATGGACCGGACCCACGAAATACATGCCCTGCGCCGCATAAAGCTCGCGCGCCATCTCCAGCCCGCCAAGGCCGTAATAGAACACGTCGAATTCATGCGGGTTGCGCAGACCGAGCGGATAGGACGTCAGGAACACCCCCGCCGGGATGATGCCCTGCACGTAGATGGTGAACGGGTTGACCGCGTCGAGCACGCCGTTCTTCACCGCGTCGTAAAGCTGGAAGTCGCCCACGACGTCATTCGCGCCGAACGGCTGGAAGGCCAGCTCGCCGCCGGTCTTTTCCTGAATCGTGGCGCACCAGTCCTTGAAGGTCTGAAGGCCGACACCGCCGGGCCACGAGGTCTGGATTTTCCAGGTCGTGCCGTTGGCTTGGGCCGAGGCGATATGCGGCGCGGCAAGGCTGGCAGCGCCCGCCGCTGCGAGCGTACGTAACGCGTGTCTGCGAGTGGTCAGATTTTTCATGGTTCCTCCCCGTTTGGTTGCGGCCCCGACAGATGCGGGACCGAAGTGAGCGGGAGGGCGAAAACACGCGACGGCACTCCTCCAAGCGAATCGCGGTTTCGTGAGTCGGCGTGAACGCCAAGCTTCCGACTTCTCCTCAAAAGCGGAAACTCTCTTTCCTCCCCCTGTGTGTGCGAGGTTTGCACGGGTTATGTCATTTCGCAAGTATTCACGAATTTGCGTGCGTCCGTGATCTCGGGAAAGGCGAACGTCCTGTCTCGACCCGGAGCTTCTGCGATGGAGCGGGGAGTGATTTGAAACTGCGGTCGCCATCAGGACACTGGTGACCCTCAATTCGAACCAGCCACTACCGACGATCCATGAGGTTCCGAGGCGCGCGATTCTCACTGCAGCGTGAGACCAATCCGCTCTCACATGACGCTTTTGTGCACAAATTTTATGCAACTCACCCCGAAAATCCCGCTCTGCCTCCCGATCCCGGCGCGGTTTCGCAATTTGCGCTTGTCGGCTGACGGGCGCGCTGCAAACCTTAAGACACATCGGAATAACCCGAACGGCATTCGCGCCTCGCTTTGACACCGCACGTTAGCGGCAAGTCAGCGGGGCGTTTTGCGTTTTGGCTCAGAGGGTCTGCAAGAGTGGAAATGAAGAAACGGATTGAACTTGGCCTGCTGTATTCCCGCTCGGGAAGCTATTCGCTGATCTCCGAAGCCTGCCGGACCGGGGCGCTCAGCGCGATTGCCGAGATCAATTCGATGCCCGATCTCCCGATCACCTTCGCCCCGATCGAGCGCGATCCGCAGGGCAATATCGACGCCTACGGACCGCTCTGCGAAGAGATCCTGCGTGACAGCGATGCGCGCCATGTCGTCGGCTGCGTCACCTCGTGGAGCCGCAAGGAGGTGATCCCGACGCTCGAGAAGGCGGGCGGGACGCTTTGGTACGCAGTGCCATATGAGGGGTTCGAGGCATCCGATCATGTCGTCTACACTCATGCCTGCCCGAACCAGCATCTGCTGCCGCTGCTTGGCTGGGCCTTTGCGCGGCTCGGGCGGCGGGGCTTCCTGACCGGCTCGAATTATATCTGGGGCTGGGAGATGAACCGGCTTGCGCGGGACGTGATCCTCAGCGCCAGCGGTGAGGTTCTGGGCGAGCGTTACCTGCCGCTCGGCTCGCTGGATGTCGAGCGGATGATCAATGAGATCCGCGCGACCCGGCCCGATTTCATCCTCAACAACCTGATCGGCCCGTCGCAATACGCGTTCCTCGAAGCCTATCACAAGCTCGGACAGGAAGACCCGCATTTCCGCCCGGAGACCTGCCCGATCCTGTCGTGCAATCTGACCGAATGCGAGCTGCCCGCCATTCACCCGGATGCGGTCGAGGGTCTGGTCGCCGCCGGTCCCTATTTCCGGGGCGCGACCGGCTGGCCGCAGGCTCAGCGCAATTTCGGCTCCTCGCATGAAGCGGCCGCATGGTCGTCGGTCTATCGCCTCGCAATTCTGCTCTCCGGGCATGAAGACGCCGCCGAGCAGAGCCTCGCGCAGCTGTTGCACGATGCGCCGCAGGGCTCGGAAGGGATCGACCTGTCGACCCACCACACCGCCCTGCCCGTCCTGATCGCACAGGTCGAGAACGGCGCCTTCGCGGTCCGTGAGCGGTTCGAGGCCGTCGCGGGCGATCCCTATCTCGCACGCGGCCGCAATCCGATCGCGCCCGGAGCGCCCCGGCTGAAGGTGGTCTCATGAAGCGCAAGATCCGCATCCCCGATCTCGGCGGCGCGCGCGCCTATATCCTGCACCGCCCCCACGCGACGGTGCAGGCGCTCGAGCGGCAATTGCGCGCGATCGGCCTGACGGTCGTCCATTGCTGGCCCGAACTGCCCGCCGAGGCTCTGTCGGGGGATTTTGTCTTCTTCGACGCCGATCAGGGCTATGACGAGCAATTTCCGTGGAAACCGGGCGAAAGCCCGATGCCGATGATCGCCTTGATCGGCACCGAAGCGCCTGGCCGGATCGAATGGTCTCTGGAGGCCGGCGCACATGCGCAGATCCTCAAACCCGTCGGCGATGGCGGGGTCTATTCGGCGCTGCTGATCGCGCAGCTCGCCTTCGAGGCGCGGGCGCAGCTCTCGGGCGAGATCGCGGATCTGCGTCGCAGGCTCGATGAGCGCCAGACCGTGGTGCGGGCGGTCACGCTGCTGGCCGCGCGCGGCAAGAGCGAGGCCGAGGCCTATGACCAGCTGCGCCAGATGGCGATGGCTTGGCGCGTGACGTTCGAAGATGCCGCGCGCCGCATCGTCGCCAACCATGACGAACAAAGGAAGAGTGATGACCGACGCGACCTTGGCTGAGGGACCGGCCCGACCGCAAAGCGCCTTGCGCCGCCTGATGCGCCGCAAGCTCGCGCTGCTGGGCTTCGCGATCATCGCGATCGTGACGCTCGGTGCGATTTTCGCGCCGTGGATCGCCCCTTTCGAGCCGCAGGAGCAGATGTTCGACGGGCTGACGCTGGAAGGCTCGCCCATGCCGCCGGGCGAGAAGTTCTGGCTGGGCACCGATCTGCTGGGCCGCGACCTGTTCTCGCGCATCCTCTATGGCGCGCGGACCTCGCTGATCATCGGCGTCGTCGCGAATGGTCTCGCGCTGATCATCGGCACGCTGATCGGGGTTACGGCGGGGTATTTCCGAG
>NZ_DFRG01000111.1:0-2024 GCF_002378135.1 Thioclava sp. UBA3469 | reverse complement strand
GAGGCTGGATCGGCGCGGTTCTGATGCGGTTTACCGATCTGATGATGGCGTTTCCGGCGCTGCTGCTGGCGATTTGTCTGGCGGCGATCTTTACCCCCTCGCTGTGGATCGTGGCGATGGTGATCGCGCTGGTGAACTGGGTCCAGACGGCGCGCGTGGTCTATACCGAGACCTCGGCGCTGGCCGAGCGCGAATTCGTCGCCGCCGAGCGCACGCTGGGCGCTGGCACGGTGCGCATCCTGTTCCGCCATATCCTGCCGCATCTGGTGCCGATGATCATCGTCTGGGGCACGCTGGGGATTTCGACCACGGTGCTGCTGGAGGCGACGCTGTCCTATCTCGGCGTGGGCGTTCAGCCGCCGACGCCAAGCTGGGGCAACATCATCTTCGAGAACCAGACCTATTTCCAGGCGGCCCCGTGGCTCGTCTTCATCCCGGGCGCCGCGATCTTGCTGCTGGCGCTGTCCTTCAACCTCGTGGGCGACGCGCTGCGCGACGTGCTCGACCCGACGCAGAGAGGGCGTGAGTGATGCTGGCCTATCTGATCCGCCGCCTGATCCAGGCCGCCCTGATCCTGCTGGGCGTGTCCTTCATCACCTTCTTCCTGCTCTTCGTGCTGCCGGCCGATCCGGTGCGCCAGATCGCGGGCCGCTCGGCCACGCCCGAGACGGTGGCCAATATCCGCCACCAGCTTGGCCTCGATCAGCCCTTCATCGTGCAATACTGGCACTATCTGACCGGGCTGGTCCAAGGCGATATGGGCCGCAGCTATCTGCAGAAGACCGAAGTCGCGACCCTGATTGCCGCGCGTCTGCCCGCGACGCTGCTTCTGATGCTGGGCGCGATCGTGGCCGAGCTGATCATGGGGCTCACGCTGGGGATCGTGGCCGCGATCCGGCGCGGCGGCGCGCTCGATCAGTCGCTGATGATCACCTCTTTCGTTGCGGTTTCGGCGCCGCAATTCGTGGTCGGTCTGCTGCTGCTTTACGTCTTCGCGGTCAAGCTGAGCTGGTTCCCGATCGGCGGCTACGGCAGCTTCTCGAACCTCGTGCTGCCTGCGCTGACGCTCGGGATCATGGGCTCGGGCTGGTATAGCCGGATGATGCGCTCGAGCATGATCGACGTGCTGCGTTCGGATTATATCCGCACCGCACGCGCCAAGGGGCTGCGCCGCTTCCGGGTGCTGGCACTGCACGCGATGCCCAACGCCATCCTGCCGATCATCGCGATGATCGGGATCGATATCGGCATCTTCATGTCCGGCATCGTCGTGGTGGAAAGCGTCTTCGGCTGGCCCGGTATCGGGCAGCTCGCCTGGCAGGCGATCCAGCGCGTCGACATTCCGATCATCATGGGCGTCACGCTCGTGTCCGCCTGCGCCATCGTGCTGGGCAACCTGCTGGCCGACCTGATCACACCTTTCATCGATCCGCGCATCAAGCTGCGCTGATCGCAATCAGATACCTCGGGCCAACCGGGGAGCGAACCAAAAGAAAAGTCCAACTGACGGAGAACACCTCAAATGAGCCTGATGAAAAACATCCTTGCCACAAGCGCACTGTCGCTCTCGCTGGGTCTCGCCAGCTTCGCCTCTGCGCAGGACTACCAGCCCGATCCGAACGCCAAGCCCGGCGGCAATATCATCGTGACCTACAAGGACGATGTGGCCACGCTCGATCCGGCGATCGGCTATGACTGGCAGAACTGGTCGATGATCAAATCCGTCTTCGACGGTCTGATGGATTACGTCCCCGGCACCACCGAACTGCGCCCCGGTCTTGCCGAGAGCTACGAGATTTCCGACGACGGCACGACCTTCACCTTCAAGCTGCGCAAGGGCGTGAAATTCCACAACGGTCGCGAGATGACGGCCGAAGACGTGAAATACTCGCTCGACCGCGTCACCACCCCCGCGACCCAGTCGCCGGGTGCCGGCTTCTTCGGCTCGATCAAGGGCTATGACGCGATGGCGGACGGCTCGGCCACCAGCCTCGAAGGCGTCACCGTCGTCGATCCCTACACGG
>NZ_DFRG01000004.1:2855-11430 GCF_002378135.1 Thioclava sp. UBA3469 | reverse complement strand
CCCCGGGAGGGCGCATTGGCGACGGCATGGCGCGCTCGCACGTCGTTCGGGGCTTTAGAGATAAAGCGCCAAGCCCCAAGCGAAGCGCCGCGCCCACCCAAGGGTCGGGCGCGCCCCCATCCTCTCCGTTCGCCCGCGCTCAGCCGCGGCCGCGATAGGGCGGCACGCCCTGATCGGGGATCCACATATCCTCGGGCTTCGGCGCGCTCTGCCAGAAGACGTCGATCGGGATGCCGCCGCGCGGATACCAATAGGCGCCGATGCGCAACCATTCGGGCTCCAGCAGATCGCGCAGGCGCTGGCCGATCATCACCGAGCAATCCTCGTGAAACGCCCCGTGATTGCGGAACGCGCCGAGGAAGAGCTTCAGAGATTTGCTCTCCACCAGCCAGTCGCGCGGGACGTAATCGATCATGATATGCGCGAAATCGGGCTGGCCGGTGAGCGGACAGAGCGAGGTGAACTCGGGGGCTGTGAACCGCACGAGATAGCGCTCGCCTTTGCGCGGTTGGGGCACGCGCTCCAGCACGGCCTCGTCGGGCGTTTGCGGCAGGTCGGTCGATTGGCCCAGCTGGGTCAGGCCGGAGGTGTCGGTGCTCATGGGATGGTCTTTCCGTCGAGAAGCGTTCGCGCGGCACTAAGGCCACGCAGACCCGCCGTCAAATCAAACCTCGCTGCGCCGTTTCGAACGAATGGCCCGGGCGGCTAGCCCGGGCCGCGCCCGACCCTCCCCATGGGAGGGCGCATTGGCGAGAACATCGCGGGCTCGCACGTCGTTCGGGGCTGCTGAGATAAATCGCCGAGCCAAAGCGGAGGGAAGCGCCCACCCAAGGGTCGGACGCGCCCCTCATTATCGAACGCGGCAAAATGCAAACGGGCAGAGGTTTCCCCCTGCCCGTCGCACATTCCAGAAAAGCACGCCTTACACGGACTTCTTCAGCGCCTCGACCAGATCGGTTTTCTCCCACGAGAAGCCGCCATCGGCCTCGGGGGCGCGGCCGAAATGGCCGTAAGCCGCGGTGCGCTCGTAGATCGGCTTGCACAGATCGAGCGTGTCGCGGATGCCTTTCGGCGTCAGGTCCATCACCTGCGCCACGGCCTTTTCGATCACCTCGTCAGGCACTTCGCCGGTGCCGAACGTGTCGACATAGATCGACAGCGGTTTCGCCACGCCGATCGCGTAGGACACCTGGATCACGCATTTGCGCGCCATGCCTGCGGCCACCACGTTCTTCGCCAGATAGCGCGCCGCATAGGCCGCCGAGCGGTCCACCTTGGTCGGATCCTTGCCCGAGAACGCGCCGCCGCCATGCGGGGCCGAGCCGCCATAGGTGTCCACGATGATCTTGCGCCCGGTGAGGCCCGCATCGCCATCGGGGCCGCCGATCACGAAGGTGCCGGTCGGGTTCACCCACCATTCGGTCTCCGGCGTAATCCAGCCCTCGGGCAGGGTCTCGCGGATATAGGGCTCGACGATGGCGCGGATGTCATCCGAAGTCTGATGCTCATGCGCGTGCTGGGTCGAAAGCACGATCTGGCTCACGCCGACGGGGCGGCCATTCTCGTAGCGCACAGACAGCTGCGATTTCGCGTCGGGGCGCAGCTCGGGCTCGGCGCCCGATTTGCGCGCCTCGGCGAGACGGCGCAGGATCGCGTGCGAGTAATGGATCGGTGCGGGCATCAATTCGGGCGTCTCATCCGAGGCGAAGCCGAACATGATCCCCTGATCGCCAGCCCCGTCCTTGTCGACGCCCTGCGAGATATGGGCAGATTGCGGGTGCAGGAAATTCGCGACTTTCAGCGTCGCCCAGTGAAACTCGTCCTGCTCGTAGCCGATATCCTTGACGCATTCGCGCACGATCTTGTCGATGCCTTCAAGATATTCGGCGAGCTTGGTTTTGTCGGCCAGACCGACTTCGCCGCCGACCACGACCTGATTGGTCGTCGCGAAGGTCTCGCAGGCCACCCGCGCGTTGGGCTCTGCGGCCAGGAAAGTATCGAGAACGGCATCCGAAATCCGGTCACAGACCTTATCGGGATGCCCCTCCGAAACGGATTCGGAGGTGAAGACGTAATTCGCGCGTGCCATGAAGGGGTGCTCCGTTGTTGATATCCCCACCCCGTCAGGAAGCCGTTGGGGTGGTTCGGCCTTCTAGCTAGGAGCGCCTGCCGGTCGGGTCAATCGAAATACGCGCAAAGATTGAAAGAAGCGCTAACGCTGCAACAATCAGCGCGATGAACGGTGCGTCACCGAGCTTGGAATAGAGCGTCGGCGGCAGGCTCGGCGGCAATTCGACGTCGAGTTTGCCCATTTTGTCCAACCCGAGGCTCGCCGTGATCCGCCCCTTCGCGTCGACCATCGCGGTAACGCCGGTATTGGCGTCGCGCGCAAGCGGCAGGCCTTGCTCGATCGCGCGGAGCCGCGCCTGCGCGAAATGCTGATAGGGCCCGCTGAGCGTTCCGAACCACGCATCATTCGTGACCTGCAAGATCCAGTCGGGTCGCTGCGCGAAGCCGCGCAGGTCCTGCGGGAAGATCGCCTCGTAGCAGATGAGCGGCGCGACATGTCCGAGCTTGCCAAGATCGAGAAGCTTCTCCCCCGGCCCGGACGAATAGCCATTGCCGACCTGTGCGGCGAAGGCGGTGATCCCGATCTTCGCCAACGCATCGCCGAAGGGCATGTATTCGCCGAAAGGCACGAGATGGGATTTGTCGTAAAGCGCCTCGATTTGGTCATCGGGCGTGATGACGGCCAGCGAATTGAAATAGCGGCTGCCTTCACTGCGCTGCACCCCCATCGCGAGCGGGATCCCACCCGCCGCCTCGGTCGACATCTCCAGCCCGCCCATCGGACGGTCGAGCAGGAAAGGCACCGCAGTTTCAGGCCAGACGATCAGGTCGGGTTTCGGCTGGCCGGGTGCAGGATCGGCTTTCGTCAGGTCCAGCAGCCGCTGGAAGAACTTCATCCGGTATTCCGGCAGCCATTTCAGGTTCTGCGGCGCGTTGGGCTGTACAAGCCGCAGGGTGATCGGCTCAGCCCTCGGCGCCACCGGCGCATTGAGCCGCGCTACCCCGCCGAGCCACAGCCCGACCAGCACGACCAGCGCCGCGCCCACGATCCCGAGCGCCGCGCGCATCCGCATCCCGCGCGTCATCGCGGGTGCGCTTGCGATCAGCATCGTGATCAGGCTCAGCCCCAGCGGGCCGACAAAGGCTGCCGCCTGCGCGATGGGCGAACCGATCCAGATATGGCCGACCAGCACCCACGGAAACCCGGTGAAGACGTAGGAGCGCAGCGCATCCGAGGCCGCCATGCCAAGCGCGATCCCGAGCGCACGCGAGCGCGGCCCCTGTCCCGCATAGACCCCGAGCCCGTAGCCGATAGCCCAGAACGCGCCCATTCCCGCGGCCATCAGGACCAGCGCAAAGGGCGCCATCCAGCCATAGACATCGGCCTCGACCATGAAAGGCTCGACGATCCAGAACATCGCGGCCAGCGCATAGCCGAAGCCGGTGGCGAACCCGATCCAGATCGTGGAGGCGCGCCAGCGTTCGGCCGATGCGAACCAGATCGAGGCCGCCAAAGCAGGCAACGCGATCCACCAAAGCCCCAAGGGCGCTTGCCCGGCGGCGAACAACACACCGAAAAGCGCTGCCAGAGCCAAGCTCTGCCAGCGCGGGCGCAACGGTGCACGGAAGCCGTCTCGGAGGGTCGCGATCATGGGCGCGTCATAGCCCGCTCACTCGGCGGGCGCCACTCCCGGCAGACGCACGCGCAGACGTTTGATCCGGCGCGGATCGGCATCGACCACCTCGTATTCGACGCCGTTCTCGGTCACCACGACCTCGCCACGGGCGGGCACACGGCCAAGCTGCATGAAGACCAGACCGCCCATCGAATCGATCTCGTCATCGGCCTCCTCGTCAGACAGCCGCATCCCGATCTGCGCTTCGAACTCGTTGACCGGCGCGCGGGCCAGCACGACCCATTGGCCGGGCTTTTCCTCGCGCCAATAGGTGTCGTCTGCCTCGTCATGCTCGTCCTCGATCTCGCCGATCACCTGTTCGATCAGATCCTCGAGGGTGAGCAGACCGTCGACCCCGCCATATTCGTCGATCACCAGCGCCATATGGGTGCGCTGCACCTGCATCTTCTGCAGAAGCACACCGATCGGCATCGACGGCGGCACATAGAGAAGCGGACGGATCAGCTTGCGCAGCGAGAACCGGCCATTGCCCGATCCGAACCCGTATTCCAGCGCCAAGTCCTTAAGGTGAACGAGGCCCAGCGGCGTATCCAGCGTTTCCTTGAAGACCGGCAGGCGCGAATAGCCGTGCTGACGGAACTTCTCCACCAACTCGTCGCGGGTGATGGAGACCGGAACGGCCTCGATCTCGACTTTGGGAATGGCAACATCGCCCACCCGCATCTTGCGCAGGTTCCCGAGCCCCAGCGGCGCTGGCGCGGGTTTGGGCGGCATTTCTACCTGTGGGGCCTCTTCTTCCATGGGGCGTTGCCCGAAAAAGCGGCTGAGCAACCCGCGCGAAGCGGGCTCCGAAGACTGACCGGGTTCTGCGTTTTCCGAACTACCGGTATTGGCGGAGGTAACTCCGTCGGCGACCTGTCCCATTGTTCCTTTCCGAAAGATGACGCGGCGTTGCGTCTAGTCTTACACATATGGGTTACGAATTCCTACGCTTTCAAGAAGCCGGATTTCGATTTGTTCCATAACTTGCGCATCTTCGTCGCGAATATGGTCATAGCCCAACAGATGCAGCACCGCATGGATGAGCAAATGCAGCGTGTGATCTTCGACGGATTTGCCTTGTTCTTCAGCCTCTCGGGCGCAGGTTTCATAGGCAATCGCCAGGTCGCCGAGCTCGATTTCGCCGAAGACATCAGGCGCGGGCGGTTCGGGATGCGCGCCGGGATCTTCCGCGCCGCGTTCCTCGGCGGGCCAGCTCAGCACATTGGTGGGCTTCGCCTTGGCGCGATATTCGCCATTCAGCTCGGCGATGCGGGCATCGTCGCAGGCGAGAACCGAGAGGCGGCAGAGCTCCGCCTCGATCCCGCGATCCTCCAGCACCAGCGTTGCGGCGCGGGTGATCAGGTCTTCCAGCCCCATCGTCTCCCAGCGGGCGTCTTCGATCTCGAGATCAATTTCCATCGGAATTCCCGCCCTCAACCCCAAGCATCAGATCGCCGACCTTCTGCCCGGCCTTGTCATAGACCAGCACCTGACCTGCATCGGTCACCACGACCGTATAGTTGCGCGCGAAGGTCACGGCCTCGGCCTGCGCGCCCTCCGGCAGCGTGATCGCGGCGGGCAGCTGCGGCAACGGATTGGGTTGCTGCAAGCGGATGACAAGCAGCGCCACGACCGCTACAAGCCCGACGATCATCACAGCCGCAAGCGTGGTCACCAGTATCTTGAGAAAGCGAAGATCGGGTGGCAGCGTGGTGGCAGGCTCTTCGTCAGGCAGGTCGGACATGAATAAGGAAATCCTCAGCATCGAGATCGGACCCGGCATGGGTCCCCGCCTTGATAAGGCCTTGGCGGCGGCTGTGCCAGAGGAAGCGGCGCTCTCGCGCTCGCGTCTGGCGAAACTGATCGCGGAGGGCTCGGTCAGCCGCGAGGGTGTCACCGTGACCGATCAGAAGACCAAGGTCGCCGAGGGCGAGGTCTATCAGATCGCGCTGGAGCCTCCGAAAGAAGTCGAGACGGTCGCGCAGGACATCCCCCTCGAAGTGCTGTGGGAGGACGACGACCTGATCGTCGTGAACAAGCCTGCGGGCATGGTCACTCACCCCGCGCCGGGCACGCCCGAAGGCACGCTCGTGAACGCGCTGCTGCACCATTTCGGCGGCAATCTTTCAGGGATCGGCGGCGAGGCGCGCCCCGGCATCGTCCACCGCATCGACAAGGACACGTCCGGGCTGCTGGTCGTCGCGAAATCGGACCGGGCGCATCACGGGCTGGCTGCGCAATTCGAGGCGCATACGGTGCATCGCCATTACCGCGCGCTCTGCCACGGCGTGCCACAGGCCTCCGATCCGCGTCTGCGCGGGCTGAACGGGGTCAGCTTCGAGCAAGGCGGCGTGCTGAAGATCGTCACCCAACTTGCGCGCCACAAGACCGACCGGCAGAAACAGGCGGTGGTCGCCAATGGCGGCCGTCACGCCGTCACCCGCGCCCGCACGATCGAGGATTTCAACGGAACGGCGGCGCTGATCGATTGCTGGCTGGAGACCGGGCGCACGCACCAGATTCGCGTCCATATGGCCTATGCGGGCCACGGGCTGATCGGGGATCAAACCTATGGCGGCAAGCGCAAGATCTCGGAAAAAGCGGTCGGGGCTGCCGCGGCAGAGGCCGTGCGCGCCTTCCCGCGTCAGGCGCTCCATGCGGCGACTTTGGGCTTCATCCATCCGGTCACCGAGGAGGAGCTGTCCTTCGAGGCGCCCCTGCCCGATGACATGACCGCGCTGATCGACGCATTGCGTGCGGCCTCCGCGCCCCCAACCGGCGGCACGGGCCCGTGAACGTCTGGTGGGCCGAGCTTCTGACGCTGCTGATTCACTTCGGCTCTCAGGTGCTCGCGCTTTTGCGGGTGCTCACCCGGCCCGACAAACCGCCTGCGGTGCGCGCAAGCTGGACCGTGCTGATCCTGTCGGTGCCCTTCCTCGGCGTCATCCTCTACATCCTGATCGGGGAGACGCGGCTCAACCAGCGCATCGCGCGCAAGCTGCAGGCGACGGTGGACGCCCTGCCCGCCCCCGATCCGGTCGAGCCTGAAGACCTCGAGGCCGTCACGCCGGAATATCGCGCGGCCTTTGCACGGGCCGCCGCCATCAACGGCTATGCGCCCAGCACCGGCGATGCGATCACCTTCCTGCCCGACCCGTCCGACCAACTCGAACCGCTGATCGCCGATATCGACGCCGCCACCCAGAGCGTGCACCTCATCACCTATATCTGGCTGAGCGATCTGACCGGCATCGCGATGGCCGAGGCGCTGACCCGCGCGGCGGAACGCGGCGTGAAAGTGCGCGTCCTTGTCGATGGGCTGGGCGCGCGCGCCTTCATCAAGTCGCGCCACTGGAAGGCGATGAAGAAGGCCGGCGTGAAGACCGCCATCGCCTTTTCTTTCCGCTGGCCGCTTTTCAAGCTGGCGACAATGCGGATCGATCTGCGCAATCACCGCAAGCTCGCCGTGATCGACGGGCATGTGGCCTATGCCGGCTCGCGCAACATTGCCGACCCGGAATTCCGCATCAAGGCGCGCTTCGCCCCCTGGACGGATGTGATGCTGCGGATCGAGGGGCCGCTCGCCGCCCAGCATCAGCATATTTTCGCGACCGATTGGGTGACTCATAGCCGCGAGGAAATCTCGGACCTCGTGCTCCCGACCCCCGCCGCACCGACCGCGCGGCCCGGAACAGCGGTCGCCTTCGCGACGGGGCCGATGCTGGACACGCGCGGGGTGCCGGATGTGTTCCTTGCGGTGATCGGGGCCGCGCGCGAGACGCTGACGCTCTCGACCCCCTATTTCGTGCCGGGCGAGGAGATCGCCTCGGCGCTGCGCGCCGCCAAACGCCGGGGCGTGCGGGTGCAGGTGATCGTGCCAAGGCGCAACGACTCGCGCTTCGTCGCCCATGCCGCGCGCAGCTTCTATCCGGTGCTGGCCGAGGCGGGCGTCGAAATCTGGGAGCATGGGCCGGGCCTGTTGCACGCCAAGACGCTGCTGGCCGATGGCCGCGTGGCGATCCTCGGCTCGGCCAATCTCGACCGCCGCAGCTTCGAGCTGAATTACGAGAATTGCGTGCTGATCGAGGATCACGAACTGGGGCTCGCACTTGGCGAACGCCAGCGTCACTGGATCGCGCAGGCCCGCCGGATCGGCCCGGAACGCATCGCGGAATGGCCCCTTCACTGGAAAATCATCAACAATCTGATGTCGGTCCTCGCCCCGATCTTGTGAGGCGTCAGATGTTTTTTTACACATGCGCGACGGAAATCCCGTTACGATACGTTGATCTTTCTATGCGACTGCGTCAGGGCGGCTTTCGGTGAACCAATCGCCACTGCCCTGCGTTTCTTGAAAGAACGGGGAGATATCCCCATATTGAGCAGCCGCCAAAAGGGAGACATGGGAGACGATGACGAGCTATACAAACCTTCCGGCCCCGAGTCCTGAGCAGGGGCTGAACCGCTATCTTCAGGAAATCCGGAAGTTCCCGCTTCTGGAGCCGGAACAAGAATACATGCTGGCCAAGCGTTGGGCCGATCATCAGGATACCGAGGCCGCGCACCAGATGGTGACCTCGCACCTGCGTCTCGCCGCGAAGATCGCGATGGGTTATCGCGGCTATGGCCTGCCGCAGGCCGAGGTGATCTCGGAGGCCAATGTCGGTCTGATGCAGGCCGTGAAGCGCTTCGATCCCGAGAAGGGTTTCCGCCTCGCGACCTACGCGATGTGGTGGATCCGCGCCGCGATTCAGGAATACATCCTGCGCTCGTGGAGCCTTGTGAAACTGGGCACCACCTCGGCGCAGAAGAAGCTGTTCTTCAAC
>NZ_DFRG01000004.1:2111-2540 GCF_002378135.1 Thioclava sp. UBA3469 | reverse complement strand
AAGAAGCTGTTCTTCAACCTGCGCAAGGCGAAGTCCAAGATCGGCGCTTATGAAGACGGCGATATGCGCCCCGAGAACGTCAAGCAGATCGCGACCGATCTGAACGTGACCGAAGAAGAAGTGATCTCGATGAACCGGCGGATGTCGGGCTCGGACGCTTCGCTGAACGCGCAGATCGGTGCCGGTGACGAAGGCGGGGCCGCGCAGTGGCAGGATTGGCTCGAAGACGAGGATGCCGATCAGGCCGAGGCTTACGCCGAGTCCGAAGAGATGGAAGCCCGCCGCGAGATGCTGATGGACGCGATGGACGTCCTCAACGAGCGCGAGAAGGACATCCTGATGCAGCGCCGCCTGCGCGACGATCCGGTTACGCTGGAGGAACTCTCGGGCGTCTATGACGTCTCGCGCGAGCGTATCCGCCAGATCGAG
>NZ_DFRG01000004.1:0-1781 GCF_002378135.1 Thioclava sp. UBA3469 | reverse complement strand
CGCCTTCGAGAAGCTGCAAAAGCGCATGACCGAATTGGCACGGGAAAAAGGTATGAACGTGCCCGACTGACGCGCGAACAGTAACGAGTGCTGAAGTATGTCGCCGCTCCCTTACCGGGAGCGGCGATTTTCTTTTCGCCTAGCTTCGTTGTGCGGCGCCTGCAGCTATCGCCGCGCCCGCGTCATTTGCCAAAATTGGTAAAGGAAAACGGCGAAGGCCACGCAGGTGAGCGCCAGCCAGATCGCGCCGGATTGCGCATGATAGACCACGCCCTCCGCCGGATCGAAGCAGCGCCCCATTTCGTTGAAGCAGCCCCGCCAGCGAAAATATTGCGCGTAATAGGCATAGCCGAAGGCAAGCGTCAGCCCGAGGCTGAAAAGCATCCCGATCGCGCGCATCTCCGGCGCCCCCTTCCGTTTCGACCCAGCCTAGCGATGCTTGGCACTCGGTCAACGCACCCCCGTTGCACCCGGTCCTGATTGCGCTACCATCGCGGCGAGAAAGGGAGGCTATCACATGACCGTTTTGAACTGGGGCATTCTGGGGGCTGCGAAATTCGCGCGCGAGCATATGGGTCGGGCGATCCACGCCGCTGAAGGCGCGCGGCTGGCGGCGCTCGCAACGTCGAGCCCCGAAAAAGCCGATCCGTTCAAGGCCTTCGCGCCCGATCTTAAAGTCCATGACAGCTATGACGCGCTGCTGGCCGACCCCGAGATCGACGTGGTCTATATCCCGCTACCCAACACCCTCCATGTCGAATGGACGAAGAAGGCGCTGGCGGCGGGCAAACATGTGCTGACCGAAAAGCCGATCGCGATGAAGGCCGAGGAGATCGACGGGCTGATAGACGCGCGCGACGCCGCCGGTAAATTCGCGACCGAAGCCTATATGATCGTGCATCACCCGCAATGGCAGCAGGTGCGCGACTGGCTCGACGCGGGCGCGATCGGCGAGCTGCGTCACGCCGATGTGGCCTTCACCTTCAACAATCCCGACCCCAACAATATCCGCAACAAGCCGGAGATGGGCGGCGGCTCGATCCCCGATATCGGCGTCTATGCCTATTCCTGCGTGCGTTTCGCTGCGCGCGCCGAGCCGGGCGAGCTGCGGGCGGTGATCCATCGCGAGAACGATGTCGACACCTTCGCGCAGGTCACCGGCGAGATGATCTCCGACAAGGGCCGCTTCACCTATGGCGCGATGACCTCGACCCGGCTGCATCCGCGTCAGGAAGCGGTGTTTCAGGGCTCCGAGGGTGTGATCCGCCTCACCTGCCCGTTCAACGCGAATGTCTTCGATCAGGCCGAAGTCGCCCTGATCCGCAAGGGCAAACCGGACGAGGTGATCCGCTATCCGGGCGTGAATCAATACGTGATCCAGGTGGAGGCCTTCGTGCGCCACGTCACCGAGGGCGCCCCCTATATGTGGACGCTCGAAGACGCGCGCGGCACGCAGGCGATGATCGACAAGGTGTTCGCCAGCGAACAGGGATGATGCGATCGCGCCTTGGGAACAAAGCACGCCTGACGGTGTTCAGGATGAATGAAATCACATAGTTCCCAAAGTAACGATCAGAACCAGTCCGACGACGAGAGCGCGAAATCCTCGAACGCCGTGCGCGAAAGGCATGAAAAGCGTTCGGTGATGCAGGCTTCGCGCCTGTCGGCGCGGCTGATTTATGCCGTGATCCGCCAAGATGGCGACGAGGAATTGAACCGCCCGCTGATCTCGCTCGTGTGGTCAGGTCTCGCGGCGGGCATCCTCATCAGCCTGTCGGTGA
>NZ_DFRG01000165.1:14015-18906 GCF_002378135.1 Thioclava sp. UBA3469 | reverse complement strand
CGCCTCGGCGCGGGGGAGACTTGCACAAATGCGATGCTTCTGGAGAGAACCCGGGCCGAGAACCCCGATTCAGTTATCCTTTTCAAACCTCACCCCGATGTCGTCGCTGGTCTGCGTCCCGGCGTCGTACCCGATGAAGTGGCGAAGACATATGCCGATCTGATCCTGCCCGAGACCAACACCGCTGCGCTGATCGACGCGGTGGACGAGGTCTGGACGATGACTTCCGGCCTCGGCTTCGAGGCTCTCTTGCGCGGCAAGGCTGTCACCACCCTCGGGGCGCCCTTCTATGCCGGCTGGGGGCTCACCCGCGATCTCGGGTCTGTTCCGGCGCGCAGAACGGCGCGCCCCGATCTGCTGCAGCTCGCCCATGCCGCGCTGATCGCTTATCCGCGCTATCTCGACCCGGTCAGCGGGTTGCCCTGCCCGGTTGAGGTCGCGCTGGATCGTCTGAGCGAAGGCCGCGCCCTGCCCCGGGGCCCGCTCAACCGGATCGGTGCGAAGCTGCAGGGGGTATTCGCGTCCTATACGTGGCTCTGGCGCCGCCAGCGGTGAAGCAGGTCGTCGCCGATGGGGCGGCTTTCGACCAGAGCGTAGCGCGGCGCAGAGGCGAGCGCACTCAGCCCCATATCGCCGACCCCGGCGCGACCATCCGCGCCCAGCACCATGCCCGCAGTGAAGCCGATCAGCTCGTCCACCAGCCCGGCATTGATCAGAGAGGCCGCGAACTTGCCGCCGCCTTCGCAGAACACGCGGGTCAGGCCGAACCCGGCCAGAGCCTCCATCAGCGCCAGCGGATCGAGACCGCCGCCAACTGTCTCGGCCACCTCGATCAGTTCCGCGCCCACATCGCGCCAGTAGTCTTTCGCTTCCTCAGGAGCCTCGGCCCCATGGATCAGCCAGAGCTGCGCGGTATCCAGTGACCCGGCAAGCCGCTTGCGCGGCAAATCCAGCCCCGCCGAGGCCACGATCCGCAGAGGTTGGCGCAGCGGCGTGAAGCTGCGCACGGTCAGCAGCGGATCGTCGGCCCGCGCGGTCCCGCCACCCACCATCACCGCGTCGAATTCAGCGCGCATCGCATGGACCAGCGCGCGCGATTGCGGCCCGGTGATCCACTGGCTCTCGCCGGTCGAGGTCGCGATACGCCCGTCGAAACTGCTCGCAAGCTTCAGCGCGAGCCACGGCCGCGCGCGGGTCACACGGCTGAGAAACCCCGCCTGCAGATCGCGCGCCTCCGCCTCCATGAGCCCGGTTTCCACGTCGATCCCCGCGTCGCGCAGCATCGCATGACCGCCGCCCGAAACGCGCGGATCGGGGTCTTCCATCGCCGAGACGACACGCGCCACTCCGGCCTCGCGCAGCGCCATCGCGCAGGGCGGCGTCTTGCCGTAATGGGCGCAAGGCTCCAGCGTGACATAGGCCGTGGCGCCATGCGCCGCCTCCCCCGCCTGCGCGAGCGCACGCACTTCCGCATGGGGCCGCCCGCCCGGCTGGGTCCAGCCGCGCCCGACGACGCGGCCCTCTTTCACGATCACGCAGCCGACGGCCGGGTTCGGCCAGACATTGCCAAGGCCCCGGCGCGCAAGCGTCAGGGCCATCGACATGAACCGCCGGTCTTCTTCGGTCACTCGGGGTCGCCCGCTCCCGGCGGACGCAATTCGGAGACGAACTTGTCGAAGTCGTCCGCTTCCTGGAAGTTCTTGTAAACGCTGGCGAACCGGACATAGCCGACCGTGTCGATCCGCGCGAGCGTCTCCATCACGATCTCGCCGATCACCTTCGAGGAGATGTCGGTCTCGCCCATGCTTTCCAGGCGTCGCACGATACCGGAGATCATCTGGTCGATCCGCTCCGGTTCGACCGGGCGTTTCTGCATCGCGATCCGGATCGAGCGTTCGAGCTTGTCGCGATCGAAATCCTCACGCTTGCCGGAGGTCTTGATCACGACGAGGTCGCGCAGCTGGACGCGTTCGTAAGTGGTGAAACGACCGCCGCAGGCCGGGCAGAACCGACGTCGCCGGATCGCGACGTGATCTTCCGCCGGACGGCTATCTTTCACCTGAGTATCGACATTTCCGCAAAATGGGCAGCGCATTCGCTTTCCCCCGTTCGTTGTCCCGCCTCACGATAGGGTCTGCATGCCCCTCTTATCCACAAGACCTTAGCCTAGCGTCGATGGTTTGGGTAGGAAAAATCTTTCGACCCCAGATGTGGCAGTTGCCTGTGGCGAATGAGACTCAGCGCAGGAGCGCCATGACCTCTCGGCGATGCGTCCGGCTGCGATGTTCGAAAAGGTAAATTCCTTGCCAAGTTCCGAGCACCATACGCCCCGAAATGACAGGAATCTGCAAGCTGACCGGCAAAAGCGCCGATTTGATATGGGCCGGCATGTCGTCCGGCCCCTCATAGGTATGGGTCAGGTAGGACATGCTGGGATCGGTCGCGGGCGGCACGAGCCGATGGAAGAATTCAGCCAGATCGGTGCGCACTTCTGGGTCGGCATTTTCCTGGATCGCGAGACTTGCCGAGGTGTGACGGATGAACAGCGTGAGCAACGCCTCCTCCGCATCGGCGCCCGCGACCCAAGCCGCCACGTCACGCGTGAATTCGTAAAGACCCGGGCCCGATGTTGCGATCTCGAACCGGCGATGCATCAGCTTTTCGGCGCGGGACGCGCCTCGGAGCGATCCGTCGCGACGATCGCGAGGCATTCGGGGTTGATGTCCATGATCTTGCGCTCTTTCGCCCACACCGCATCGGCCTGCGCGCCGCTTAGCCCGCGCTTGACCATGGCCTTGGGTTGCGGCGTGCCGTCGCCCACGCCCGAGACCACCGAATAGGTGCCGCCTGCCTCTTCCTGCACATAGAGGAAACAGGTGCCTGCTTGATCCATGCGCGGCGTGCCCGATTGCATCGTGCCGACCTGACAGGCAGCGAGAACGAGAGGGGCGAGCAAGGCAGGCGCAAACTTGAACATGGTATCTCCGGTTATTGGGTCGCCTCAATTTGGACCGCCGCAAGACGACAGGCAACGCCTTTTGCCCACGCGCGCCACACGAATTAGGCCGCCACTACGCGTGGGAAACCTCGGCACTCTGGAACTGCGCGAGCAGGTAACTGAAACCGTAGCCGCAGGCGATGGAGGCGAAGACGATCTCACCGCCATCTTCGATCAAGCCGAGAAGCCATGAGAGCGGAGCGCCCTCGAACACGCTATGGATTGCGTCGAACCCCACTCCACAGATGATGAGACCGAAGATCGAAGCGGAAAAGCGAAGCACATAGAGGCGCTGCTCCGGCGACCCGAAGCGATAAGCGAGCCACAGAAGCGCGACAACAACGACGCCTTGTCCCGCGAAATACACAAGCTCTCCGATCGTCTGCGCGGCATGCGGATCGGCGATGACTTGCCCGAACACCCTTTCCCTCAGAAACCGGCCTGCGTGTTCGTGCAACTGCTTGCTGTCATCGGCAAGCAGAATGGCGAAGACGGCGAATATGAAAACGCTCATGGCGTTCGGCTTTTTCAGGAACGACGCGAGCATGAACACCATGATCGCGGTCCATTTGAAGAACCCGAAATTCTCGGAAAAGCTGAGGTCGAGACCGATATCGAACCGCCAGAACTGTTCGGCGATCAGCCCGTCGCCATGATTGAGCCCCAAAACGTTGTAAGTGATGAAAATAGCCAGCAGCACTGCATCCACGAAAAGCAAAGCGAACAGAAACTTTCGCGTTAACTCGTCATTGAACGGTTTCAGCAGGGCTGGCGCGTAATTGCGCAGCCGCATTTAACTCCCCCCAACGAACACCCCAATTGTCCGTAAAGTGACGATAACACGATCAGGGGAATTTCAAACTTTCCAGCAACTTGAGGGACGAAAAAGCCGTTCCACCCCCCGAAATGCTCAAGAAATGTGCGAAATATGCGGTTTAGGGGCCGCCGCCTTGACGCAGCAATGCAAGCGGACCGCCCTCCGTCACGGCACGTGAACGAGACCGTTCATCTTGCAGCCCAGCGGCGCAAGATCGGCTTCGACCGCGGCTTTATGCGCGTTGAATTCGACGTTATGCGCATCGATCGCCTCTTGGCTCGGGGCATGGCCGGACTCGCGCTGCGCCGTGGTTTTCGCCTCCAGACGCGCAGCCTCTTCTTGATGATCGCTGGCGAAGACGGCCTTGGCCTTCTCCCAATTCTCGGCGATCGCCTCCTGGCTCTCTCCTTCGCAGGTGAAGAGATAGACCAGCTTGGCGGGCTTGTCGGGAATGTAGAATTGCGCGCGCTCGGCGGCGCTGGCGGACCCAGCGACCAGAAGGGCTGCAGCCACAAACGTAGTGAAGACTTTCATGCTCCCCTCCCCGGATGACATGAAAACGCCCCCGAAACCGGGGGCGTCCTGATCGAATGCTATTACTGGTCGAGGAACGAACGCATCTTGCGCGACCGGCTCGGGTGCTTGAGCTTACGCAGCGCCTTCGCCTCGATCTGACGGATACGTTCGCGGGTGACCGAGAACTGCTGGCCCACCTCTTCGAGCGTGTGGTCGGTGTTCATGCCAATGCCGAAGCGCATCCGCAGAACCCGCTCCTCGCGCGGGGTGAGCGAGGCCAGAACCCGCGTCGTCGTCTCCTTCAGGTTCTCCTGAATGGCGGAGTCGAGCGGCAGAACGGCGTTCTTGTCCTCGATGAAATCGCCAAGCTGGCTGTCTTCCTCGTCGCCGATCGGCGTCTCGAGCGAGATCGGCTCCTTGGCGATCTTCATCACCTTGCGGACCTTCTCGAGCGGCATCTGCAGCTTGTCGGCCAGTTCCTCGGGCGTCGGCTCGCGGCCGATCTCGTGGAGCATCTGGCGACCGGTGCGGACCAGCTTGTTGATCGTCTCGATCATGTG
>NZ_DFRG01000165.1:4530-13608 GCF_002378135.1 Thioclava sp. UBA3469 | reverse complement strand
TAGGTCGAGAACTTGTAGCCGCGACGATACTCGAACTTATCCACGGCCTTCATGAGGCCTATATTGCCTTCCTGAATGAGGTCGAGGAATTGCAGGCCGCGGTTGGTGTATTTCTTCGCGATCGAGATCACGAGACGCAGGTTCGCCTCGACCATCTCTTTCTTGGCCTGACGGGCTTCTTTTTCGCCCTTCTGGACCTGCTGGACGATGCGGCGGAATTCGGAAATGTCGACGCCGACATACTGTCCGACCTGAGCCATCTCACCGCGCAGCTCTTCGACCTTGTCGGCGGAGCGCTCGAACAGGGACTGCCAAGCGCGGCCCGACTTCGCCTGCATCCGCTCGGACCAGCTGGGGTCCAGTTCGTAGCCGCGATACTCTTCGATGAACTCACGACGGTTGATGCGCGCCTGATCGGCGAGCTTCACCATGCCGCTGTCGATCGACATGATCTTGCGGTTGATGCCGTAGAGCTGGTCGATCAGCGCTTCGATCCGGTTGTTGTGCAGGTGAAGCGAGTTCACCAGCTCGACGATCTCGGAACGCAGTTTCTGATAGGCGGCTTCCTCGGTGACCGAGAAGGAGCCATCCTCGTTCAGCGTCGCCGACATCCGCAGGTCCTGCATTTCGGCAAGCTGAGCATAGTCGCGCGCGATCAGTTCGAGCGTCTCGAGAACACGCGGCTTCAGCGCGGCTTCCATCGCGGCGAGCGAAAGGTTCGCGCCTTCGTCCTCGTCGTCATCGTCGGATTGGATCGGGTTGCCGTCCGCGTCGAGCTCGGGCTCCGAATTGCCGCTATCCTCGGACTTCTTGCTGCCCTCGGTCGTCGCCTCGGCTCCGACGGTGGGCGGTGCGATCTCTTCTTCTTCGCCTTCGACCCCTTCGAGCGAGTTGCCGAAGGTGGTCTCGAGATCGATCACGTCGCGCAGAAGAATTTCTTCGTTGAGAAGTTCGTCGCGCCAGATCGTGATGGCCTGGAAGGTCAGCGGGCTCTCGCAGAGGCCCGCGATCATCGTGTTGCGGCCAGCCTCGATGCGCTTGGCGATCGCGATTTCGCCCTCGCGCGACAACAGCTCGACCGAACCCATCTCGCGCAGATACATCCGCACCGGGTCATCGGTACGATCGAGCGTTTCCGAGCTGGTGGTCGAGACCGCGACTTCGCGCGAACCCGAAGCCGTCGTCGCGACTTCGCCGCCCTGGCTGCTGCTTTCTTCCTCATCGGCCTCTTCGGCTTCGATGACGTTGATGCCCATTTCGGAGAGCATCGACATGACATCTTCGATCTGGTCCCCGGAGACCTGATCTTGCGGCATCACCTTGTTGAGCTGGTCATAGGTGATGAACCCGCGTTCCTTCGCCTCGGCGATCATCCGCTTCACGGCGGCCTGACTCATATCGAAGGACGTCGCGTCGTCGCTCGGAGTGTCGGATTTATTGTCGTCGATGTCTTTGGCGGCCATGTGGGCTCCTCGGTCAGGGCTTGGTTGGGCTCAAGCTATGACGAAAGCGAATCATATCTCGTCTGTGTATCGAATCGCGGCGGCGAATCACAGGGGCGCGAGGGCTGTGGACAGAAAGTTGATTCTGAATGTGTCCGCAACAATTCGCTTTTCCGTAATCCGTTGGCCCGCAGCCATCCGGCTCAATGTTTCTTACGCCAGATTTCCCCGTCGATCATGGCCTGAAGCGTTGCGGACAGCGCCGCTTGATCTTCGCCCATATCGGAGGAGTCCTCCAGTTTCGATCTCTCTGCACGATGGCGAAGCGATGCTGCTTGCGCCAGACGCCATGTCACGCCTTCGTCGGCAAGCCCCGCCAGATCCTCCATCGCATCGGCGACCTCTTCGCGCACGGCGCGAGCGGCGTCCAGCTTGGCCAGTTCCTCGGTCAGGCACATCCGCGCCAAATCGAGGTTCTCAGCGTTGCGAACCGGAGGGGCAGAGCGCAAATGGGGCAGGTTCAACAGTTTTTCAAGGTCGGCCGCCATTTCCGCGTAAAGGTTTTTCGCGATTTCCGGGGCGGGCGCGGCGACATGGGCGAGCATCCGGTGGCGCAGCTGATCATGCGTCGCGTCGCGCAGCGGCACGGCTTCCAGTTCCGCCTCGAATTCGGCGACCAGCGCCGGGTGGGTGACGCAGATGCCGAGGATCATCGCCTCGCGCAGATGCTCGGCCACGTCGCTCGGCGCGGTCGCCAGAAGCGAGGAGCGCGTCTCGGGCAAGGCTGGCGGCGGCGCACCGAAGCGGCCCTTGCCACGCTTGCCGCCGGGGCCGAAACCGCCCGGCGTGAAGCCCCCGCGGGATCCTTGCGCAGCGCCCTGTGGACCAGCCTGCGGACCGGTGCCGAACAGCTCCCAGCGCAGGCGTTTGATCTCGTCCCCGTAATGGCCGCGAATCGAGGGATCCTGAATGCGCGCAATCGCGGCGCGCAGGCTCTTGTCCAGGGCCGCCCGGCGCTCGGGACTGTCGAAGACTTTCCCCTCAGTCTCACGTTGCCACAGCAGCGAGACCATCGGCTTTGCCTCGGCGAGGATCGTCTCCATCGCCTCGCGGCCCTGCTTGCGGATCACGTCATCCGGGTCGAGCCCCGGCGGCATGATCGCGAAACGCACGCCCTTCCCCGCCTCCAGCAGCGGCAGCGCGAGATCGATCACCCGCAGCGCCGCACGCAGGCCCGCCGTGTCGCCATCGAGCGCGATGATCGGCTCGTCATGGATGCGCCACATCAGGCGCAGCTGATCCTCGGTAATCGCGGTGCCCAGCGGTGCGACCGCCCCGCCGAAGCCCCCTTCGACCATGGCGATCACATCCATATAGCCTTCGCAGACCACGAGCGGCGCGCCCTTGCCGCAGGCTTCGCGCGCGGGGCCATGGTTATAGAGCGAGCGTCCCTTATCGAAGAGCGCGGTCTCGGGCGAGTTGAGATATTTCGCCGGATCGTTCGGATCCATCGCGCGCCCGCCGAAGGCGATGCAGCGCCCGCGCGGATCGCGGATCGGGAAGATGATACGGTTGCGGAAGACGTCGAAGGGTTCGCGTCCCTTCTGGCTGTCCTTCGCAAGCCCCGCGCCCTTGATCAGTTCGTCGGAGATCCCCTTCGCCTTCAGCGCATCGCGCAGGCCTTGCCAGCCGGGCGGGGCAAAGCCGATCTCGAAGCGGTCCACGGCGGGTTTGTTCAGGCTGCGCCCGGCCAGATAGTCGCGCGCGGCGCTCCCGGCCTGCGTGTTCAGATGGAGGCGGAAATACTTCACCGCCTCTTCCATCACATTGGCCAGTTCGGTGCGCAGATCGGCTTTCTCCTGCGCCATCGGATCGCGCGCGGGCATCTGCATTCCGGCCTCGCGGGCGAGGATTTCCACCGCCTCCATGAAGCTCACATTCTCGGTCTCGCGCACGAAGCTCAGCGCGTCGCCCTTCGCGTGGCAGCCGAAGCAATAGTAATAGCCCTTGCGGTCATCGACATGGAACGAGGCCGATTTTTCCTGATGGAAGGGGCACGGCGCCCACATGTCGCCCTTGGCCTGGTTCGACTTGCGCATGTCCCAAATGACCTTGCGCCCCACGACCTGAGCGATCGAGGAACGGCTGCGCAATTCGTCGAGAAATCCGGGTGGCAGGCTCATGCTCTCTATATTGTCTCCATGCGCGGCAGAGTCGAGAGGACCCGCGGAGCTACCCACAGCTTTCGGCCTCGCGCGCGCCGAGAACTTCGCGTCAACCGAAGGTGAGAAATCCGCCCCTTGAGGCGAGTTAACCTAGTTTAAACGACTCAGTCTCCAAGACGGCACCCAGCGTCAGAAGCCCCTCAGATTGGTGGCCGATTGGGAAACTATCTCACACACACTGCGGCATTCCATATTTAAAGCACAACAATTCCATGAAGTTAGACAAGGTTTTGCCTTAATTTCGCCTCAGGAATTATGCAGTTTCATCCGGTGATTTTTTACGAGTTTTCTCCGCTGGCGGCGAGGCCATGGGACAAGGAGAAGGAGGTCGGGGATGAGGGACAAAACCGAACAAAACGGCTTGGCACGCCGTATCGAAGCCGCGCGCGCCCGAATGGGGCGGTTCGCGCAGGACGAGGATGGAGCGGTTTTCATCTTCAGCCTGCAGGTTTTGATCGTGCTGATGGTCATTGGCGGCATTGCGATTGATTTCGTCCGCCAAGACGAACGCCGTACGCTTATCCAAAGTTCGCTCGACCGAGCCGCGCTCGCCGCCGCCAATCTGGATCAGACGCTCGATCCCGCGACCGTGGCGAAAGACTACCTCTCCACCAGCGGCCTCGACTATCTCAATATCGAGCCCGTGGTCGAAGAGGGCCAGCAGAAGGAATACCGCCGCGTATCGATGACCGCGCAGGATGACATGCCCACGATCTTCGGTGACCTGATCGGCTTCGGCGTCAAATCCTTCCGCTCGAACACCCACGCCCAAGCCGAGGAATCCATCGGCAATGTCGAAATCTCAATGGTGCTCGATGTCTCCGGCTCCATGGGCCAGACGGATTCCGGCTCCTACTATGGCGAAACGAAGATCGCCTCGCTGCGCGATGCCGCGACGAATTTCACCAACAAGATGTTCGACAATGTTCAGCCGCCGGGCGCGCCTCCCGGACGCCTTTCGATCTCGATCGTGCCGTACAATCAGCAGGTCTCGCTCGGCCCGGCTCTGGCCTCGGTCTACAACCTTTCGTCCGATCACAGCTACAACACCTGCGCAGACGTGCAGCTTCAGGGGTTCAACAGCGTGAGCCTGCCGACCACCGGCCTGCAGCGCACCATGTATGGCTGGAGCTACGATTTTATCGGCCAGAACATGTATGTCCGGAAATACCTCAGCAACTCCGGCGAGAACTGCTACGATCACAGCTATTCCGACGTCATGGCCTTCGAGGACAACCAGAACGACGTCGTGAACAAGATTGCGTCGCTGCGTGCAGGCGGCGATACCGCGATCGACATCGGCGCCCGCTGGGGCTTCGCGCTGCTCGACCCTTCGGCCAAACCGGTCTCGGCCGCTCTGGTCCAAAACGGGACGATCTCCGCTGATGTGGACGACCGCCCCCTGCCCTATCCCGCGACCGGTCAGAGCATCGACGAACGCTCGATGAAGGTGATGATCCTGATGACCGACGGTCAGAACACACGCACCTTCTCGACGCGGATGCAGTATCGGACAGGCGATTCCGGCCTGTTCTCTGTCGACAGTTCGACGGCCTTCAATGACGACAGCACGACCATGTCGAAAATGTACTGGTTCTCGCAAGACCGCGCAGATCAGGGAGAGAAGTCCTACTACTCCTTCGCCGATCGCAACTGGTACGCACCGGAGGACATCGGCACCTACACGACCACGAGGGAATGCCACAAAGAGCTCAAATACAACTGGAGATACGGCTACTACTGGGACACTGTCTGCGAGGACGTGCCTCAGTTCGAGCATCGCGACCTGCATGCGATCGACTGGCGCACCGTCTGGAGCAAGGGATGGACGCTGCAATATGTGATCCAGACCTTCCTTCTGCCGCCGCGCCAGCGCCTAGACCCGCAAGAATCCGTGGCTTCGATCTACGACGAGATGGCGATTTCCTCGATGTTCTCGGAGAAGGACAAAAACCTGCACGACGTGTGCCAGGCCGGGAAAAGCAAGGATATCATCGTCTTCACCGTGGCCGTGGATGCGCCCCAGAGCGGCAAGACGGCGCTCGCGGATTGCAGCTCGGGTCCGAGCTATCAGTACGACGTAGACTCCGCCAATCTCGCGGATGCATTTTCCTCGATCGCGACGCAGATCTCTACCCTGCGCCTGACGAACTGACCGGAGAGCGCAGAGCATGGCACTGAGGCTGACACATAAACGAGCCTTCCTGAGGGCGGAGGACGGGGCGGTGACGATCCCCGCCCTGCTCTGGATCGTGTTCCTGATCTTCTTCATGTTCGCCGGGATCGAGCTGGGCGTGATCTTCATCAAGCAGACCCTGCTGACCCGCGCGACCGAAGCCACGAGCCGGATCATCCGTATCGGGAACTACTCCAGCATCGACGAGAAAACGCTGCGCCACGAAATCTGCAAACAGGCGGGCTTCTTCGGGAACACCTGCATGAACCGGGTTTCGGTCGAGATGTTCCAGGTCGACAAGACGAACTGGACCTCCTCGATCGCCAATCACCCGGTGCGCTGCGAGGATTTCTCGGACGTGACCAAGCCACCACCCGCCGGCACGCTGGAAGCCGCCGCCCCGGATCAACTGATCCTCGTGCGGGTCTGCCTACGCGAAAAGCCGATGCTGCTGGAAGATTTCATCGCGCAAGCCTTCCTCGAAGCATCGCCGGTCGGCGCAGATGGCGATTACGCCTTGGTGACAACGACCGCGATCGTGATCGAACCGGCGGTCGCCTCTGCTGCAGGAGGGACCTGAGCGATGGTCATGGCAAAGATGCGCAATGTGTTCCGCCGCTTCCGCGACGACGAGACCGGATCCATCCCGATCGAAGGGCTGATGGCCTTCATCATGCTGTCGGGCTGGCTGATCCTGTCGATCGAAATGTATGACGTGTTCAAAATTCGCGGCGCCGCGACACGGGCCAATGTAACGGTCTCGGACCTGATCTCGCGCGAACGGGACCCAATCGGTCCGAAATTCGTCGCAGGCATCAAACAGGTCTACGATTTTGCGACCGGCAATAGCGACCCGTCGCGTAGCTGGATGCGTGTGACCTTGGTAAGCTGTTGGGACGATCCGCAGGATTTGAACCACGCCTGCAACGATCCCACCGAAGGCAGCGACGCAAAAAAGGTGAAGCTGGACGATTCCTTTGCGACCGGTCTGGCGCAAAGCTACACGCAGGAGGCGCTCGATCTCGAGGCGGATCGCATTCCGGTCCTCGCGGCGGGCGATCAGGCGCTCATCGTGGAGACCTCCTACGCTTATGACCTCCCCTTCAAGCTTTCTGAAGCGTACAAGGCCTATCTGACGTCAATCGGCGAGGATCCGACCAAGCATTTCGTCGGCTTCCACGACGCGATCTCGTTCGACAATTTCATCGTCACCCGCCCCCGCGTCGCACGTCTGACGTGGAGCGACGCAAACTGAGCGGTAACTCGAACGCCGCGCTCAGCCGTGGTCGCGCCAGCGATTGACGATCGGATAACGGCGATCCAGCCAGAACGCCTTGCTCGACAGGCGCGTGCCCGGCGCGGACTGGTGACGTTTCCACTCCGAGATATACAACAGATGCTCGACCTTCTTGATCGTCTCGCGCTCGTAGCCTTCGGCCACGAGATCGGCGACCGAGGCGTCGCGCTCCACCAACCCCTCCAGGATGCCATCGAGCACCGGATAGGGCGGCAGGCTGTCCTCGTCCTTCTGGTCGGGCCGTAGCTCTGCCGAGGGCGGTTTGTCGATGATCTCGCGCGGGATCACCTCGCCTTCCGGGCCCTTCATCCAGTCGCGGTAATTGGCGTTACGCCAGCGGCAGGTCTCGAAAACGCGGGTCTTGTAGAGATCCTTGATCGGATTGTAACCGCCCGCCATGTCGCCATAGATCGTGGCATAGCCCACGGCCATCTCGGATTTGTTGCCGGTGGTCAGAAGCATCTCGCCGAACTTGTTCGACAGCGCCATCAGCATCACGCCGCGCAGGCGCGACTGGATGTTTTCCTCGGTCACGTCGGGCTCGGTGCCCTCCATCAGATGCGCGAGCGCATCCGAGACCGCATCGCGCGCCCCGTCGATCCGCACCGTGTCCAGACGCATCCCCTGACGCTTTGCCAGATCGGCCGCGTGATCGAGCGATCCCTGCGAGGTGTATTCCGAGGGCAGCATCACGCAATGCACGGCCTCCGGCCCCAGCGCATCCGCCGCAATCGTCGCGACCAGCGCGGAATCGATCCCGCCCGACAGGCCGAGCACGACCTTGGAGAAGCCCGACTTGCGCAGGTAATCGCCAAGGCTTTCGACCATCGCGCGGTAATCCTGCTCCCATTCCGAGGGCTGCGGATCGTCGCGGCCCGCAACGCAGGCCCAGCCCTCGTCGTCGCGCTCGAAATCGACATGGTCGATGATCTCGTCGAAGGGTGCAAATTGCGCAGCCAGTTGCCCGTGACGGTTCAGCACGAAGCTCGCCCCGTCGAAGACCTGATCGTCCTGACCACCGACCGAATTGAGATAGGCCAGCGGCAGCCCGGTTTCGACCACCCGCGCGACCATATGGGTCATCCGCACGTCGAGCTTGCCCCGGTGATAGGGAGAACCGTTCGGCACGATCAGAATCTCGGCCCCGGTCTCGGCCAGCGTCTCGGCCACATCCGGATGCCACGCATCCTCGCAGATCGGCGTCCCGACCCGCACGCCGTTGATCGCGTAGGGCCCCGAGATCTGACCGGTATCATAGATGCGATACTCGTCGAAAATCCCGTGATGCGGCAGATCGTGCTTGAGCATCCGCGCGACCAGCGCACCGTCTTTCCAGACCCAATAGGCGTTATACTGCCCCTGCTCGGTCCAGTAGGGCCCGCCGATGCCCAGCGCCGGACCATCGGTGATGCGCGCACCCAGCGCCTCCATCGCGGCGACCGCGTCGCGCACGAAAGCGGGCTTCGCGATCAGGTCCTGCGTCTGGTAGCCGGTCAGGAACATCTCGGGCAGCACAACCATATCGGCGCCCGCGCGCTTGCCCTCTTCCCAAGCGGCGAAGGCCTTCTCGGCATTGGCCTCCAGCGCGCCCACGGTGGGGTTGAGCTGGGCCATGGTGAGGCGGAAACGATCGGCCATAAGCGTCCTCGGGGCTGTTATCGCCCTCTCATTTAGCAGAAAACGCTGGGGTGAAAAGGGGATGGCTGCCCTGCATTTGCCGCCCCTCCCGTGACGCCCCTCAACGCGACCGCCCCGACACCGCCCCCTGCCCGCTTGTCAGGCTATCCCCGCGCAATTAACCTTTCCCCAAGCACGGCAGAGCGCGAATCCACGCGCTCGCGAGACCGGAGCACAGGCAGCACCATCAGGGGGCACGCATGGCAGGCGCGCAGCTTCGCATCGCGACATTGGCAGTTCTGATCGGATGCACCGCGCATA
>NZ_DFRG01000165.1:0-4221 GCF_002378135.1 Thioclava sp. UBA3469 | reverse complement strand
TGATCGGATGCACCGCGCATATCGCGCCGGCGCAAGAGGTCATCACCAAGCAATACGATGACGGCGGCCTCTATGAGGGCACCTTCACCGATGGCAAGCAGGACGGCTATGGCAGCTACAAGCTGCCCTCGGGCTACGAATACGAAGGCCAATGGGTGATGGGCGAGATCAAGGGCAAGGGCCGCGCGCGCTTCCCCAATGGCTCGATCTACGAGGGAGAGTTCGACCACGGCAAACCCAACGGCAAGGGCAAGATCACCTTCGCCGATGGCGGCACCTATGAGGGCGACTGGCTCAACGGTCAGATCACCGGCACCGGCACCGCGCATTACGCCAACGGCTCGGTCTATGAGGGCCAGTTCCGCAACGCGATGCATGACGGCAAGGGCACCTTGGAGAGCGCGAACGGCTATCGCTACGAGGGCGACTGGCTGGGCGGCGTCAAACAGGGCAACGGCAAGATTACCTATCCCGACGGCTCCACCTATGAGGGCCAGATGGCGCATGGCCAGCGCGACGGCACCGGCACGCTCACCATGGCGGACGGGCTGACCTATGTCGGCGACTGGAAGGCCGGGCAGATGAACGGTCGCGGCAAGCTGACCCAACCCAATGGCGATGTCTACGAAGGCCAGATGGTCAACGGCAAGCGCCACGGCTCGGGCAAGGTCACCTATGCCAATGGCGACACCTACGAGGGGGACTTCCTGCTCGACAAGCGCCACGGCACCGGCACGTTCCGCGGCAAGGACGGCTATGTCTATACCGGCCAATGGAAAGAGGGCCGGATCGAAGGTCAGGGCAAGGTGCAATATCCCGACGGCTCGGTCTACGAGGGCAGCTTCAAGAACGACCTGCCCGACGGTCAGGGCAAGATCACCTATCCCGATGGCTCCAGCTACGAGGGCGGCTGGGCGCATGGCGTCATCCAGGGCACCGGCACCGCGCGCTACGCGAACGGGCTCGTCTATGAGGGCGAGTTCAAGAACGCGCGCAATGACGGGAAGGGCAAGATGACCTACCCGGACGGCTACAGCTACGAGGGCGACTGGGTGAACGGTCAACGCGAGGGTCAGGGCACCGCGCGATATGCCGATGGCACGACCTATGAGGGCGCCTTCAAGAATGGCCAGCGCGACGGGACCGGCAAGCTGACCATGCCCGATGGTTTCACCTATGAGGGCGAGTGGCGCAACGGCGCAATCGACGGGCAAGGCCGCGCGACCTATGCCAATGGCGACACCTATGTGGGCAGCTTCTCGAATGGCAAACGCGAGGGGCAAGGCACGATGACCTATGCCTCCGGGAATGTCGCAAGCGGCGAATGGTCGAACGACAAGCTGCAGGATACCAGCGCGCCTGCGACGCAGCCCACGCCCGATGCCAGCGCCGAGACTCCGCCTGCCCCGGCGAACGAACCGGCGGCGACAGAGCCTTCCGCGAACTGATCTGGTTTACTGGGCTGGCTTACAACGCCTCGCCTTTGTCGAGCTTTGCGAGCAGCGCCTCCGCCGACTTCAGCTTGGCGTCGCGCGTCTCTTTCTTCTGCTTGTCCCAGTTGCGATAGACGAGCCCCATGCGCGAATTGCCCTCGAAGCGGTCGCGATGCCGGTCGAGGAAATGCCAGTAGAGGCTGTTGAACGGGCAAGCCTTCTCGCCCTCCTTCGCCTTCACGTCATAGGCGCAGCCCGCGCAGTAATCCGACATCTTGTCGATATAGGCGCCCGAGGAAATGTAGGGTTTCGAGGCCACCACCCCGCCATCGGCGAACTGGCTCATTCCCGCCGTGTTCGGCGCCTCCACCCATTCATAGGCGTCGATATAGACCGCGAGATACCAGTCCTGCACTTGGCGTGGGTCGATCCCGGCGAGCAGCGCAAAATTGCCCGTGACCATCAGGCGCTGGATGTGATGGGCATAGGCCAGATCGCGGGTCTGCCCGATCGCGGCCTTCATACACGCCATTTCCGTCTCGCCCGACCAATAGAACCACGGCAGGTCGCGCTTGTGGTGCAGCGCATTGCGCGAGGTGTAATCGGGTCCCTCAAGGAAGTAGATCCCACGCATATATTCGCGCCAACCGAGGATCTGCCGGATGAACCCTTCCACCGAATTGATCGGCGCGTCGCCCGCCTTGTAGGCCTCTTCCGCAGCCTTGCAGACCTCCCGCGGCGAGAGCAGCCCGAGATTGATGCTCGACGACAGGATCGAGTGGTGCAGCAACCGGTGCTCGGCCAGCATCGCGTCCTGATATGTCCCGAAGTCGCGGAGATTATGGGCGATGAAATGCTCCAGCGCGCGTTCGGCCTGCGCGCGGCTGACCGGCCAGTTGAATTCGTCGAGCGATCCGAAATTGTCGGGGAATTCCGCCTCGACCATCTCGAGCACCGCCTGCACCAGCGCATCCTTGCGGAAGGTCGGCGCGGCCTCGCGGAACAGGTCGGGCTGAGCGGGCTTGCGGTTCTCCTTGTCGAAATTCCATTCGCCGCCAGCCGGATCGTCGCCGTCCATCAAGAGCCCCGTCTCGCGGCGCATCTCGCGGTAGAACCACTCCATTCGCAGTTCCTTGCGCCCCTCGGCCCAGTCCGCGAAGCGTTTCTCGGAGCAGATAAAGCGGTCGTCGGGCAGTTGCCGGATTTTCAACGGCGCGCTCTCGAAGGCCTGACGCAGCCGCCATTCGCCGGGGGCGAGCGTCACCACCTCCTCGGCCCCCTCTTCCTCGGCGCGGCGCGCGAATTCACCCACCAGCGAGCCCGCGTTGTCGTCGTCGGTCAGCTTCGTATAGCGAACCTGCCAGCCATCGCGGTCCAACTCATCGGCGAAGCGGCGCATGGCGGCGAAGGTCAGGGCCAACTTCTGCTTGTGATGGCCGGTATAGGTGGCTTCCTCGCGCACCTCGGCCATGACCACCACATCCGTGCCCTTGTCGCCGCAGCGCAAAGCCGCGCCGTCATGGCTCAGCTGGTCGCCCAACACCGCGATCAGCTTAGTCATAGATCATCTTTCGGGTCATGCCGCCATCGACGACCAGCACCTGCCCCGTCACGAAGCCCGCATCCGCGAGGTAGAGGATGGCCTCGGCAATATCCTTCGGCGTGCCCACCCGGCCCACAGGATGCTGCGCGTGATCCTCTTCGCTCAGGGCCCCGCCGCTCGAATTGATCCAGCCGGGCGCGATCGCGTTGACCCGCACCTCCGGCCCGAGGCTCACCGCCATTGCGTGGGTCAGCGACGTGACGCCGCCCTTCGCCGCCGCGTAAGCGAATGTGTCAGGCTCGGATTGCAGCGCGCGGGTCGAGGCCATGTTGACCACCGCCCCCTGCCCTTTGCGCAAGGCGGGCAAAGCCTCACGCGTCATCAGGAACGTGCCCGTCAGATGCGGGTCGATCCACCTATGCCACGCTTCCAGCGTAAGCTCCTCCAGCGGTCCGCATTCGGGATTGGCCGGACCGCCATTGTTCACCAAGAGATCGAGCGTCTCGAACCCGGCCTCCGCGACGGCCGCACGAATATCGTCTTCGCTCCCCAGATCGCAGCAGATCGCCTGCAAGCCTTCGCGCGCCTCCAGCGGATCGATATCCAGATCGAGCGCCGCGACCTGCCAGCCGCGATCCAGCAGCGCCTCGATGATCGCGCGGCCGATCCCGCGCGCAGCCCCGGTGACGATGGCGTTTCGGGTTACCATGGGATCTCCTTGCCTGCGTAATCGTAGAAACCGCCCGATTGCGCGGGGGACAGCCCGTCCAGCACATCCAGCAACCGGCGCGCGGCGTCTTCCGGGGCGAGCTTGTCGCGCGGGTAATCGGCGGTAAAGGGGGTGTCGACCGTGCCGGGATGCAGCGCCGCGACCACGAGCTGCTTGTGAGAGCGCCCCAGTTCGATCGCCGCGCCGTGCAGCACCTGGTTCAGCGCCGCTTTCGAGGTCCGATAGCTATACCAGCCGCCCAAGCCGTTATCCCCGATCGAGCCGACTCGCGCCGAGAGCGCCGCAAACCGTGCGGGCTGGTCGCGGGGCAACAGGCGGGCGGCGTGTTTCAGCACCAGCGCCGGGCCCATCGCATTCACGGCGAACTGGGTCTGCAATTCCTCGGGCGTCAGATGCGACAGCGCCTTTTCCGGCGTGCCAAGTGCGCCCGAGGCCACGAAGATCAGATTGACCGGCCCCTCGATCTCGCGCAAACCCGCCTCGACCGAACGCTCATCCGTCACATCGAATCCATC
>NZ_DFRG01000136.1:0-3350 GCF_002378135.1 Thioclava sp. UBA3469 | reverse complement strand
GACGAGCCGACCACCGCGCTCGACGTGACGATCCAGAAGCAGATCCTCGATCTGCTGATGAGCCTGCAGGAGGAATACGGCATGGGGCTGATCATGATCACCCATGACATGGGCGTCGTGGCCGAGACCGCCGACCGCGTCTCGGTCCAGTTCAAGGGCCGCAAACTGGAGGAGGCCGACGTGCTCTCACTCTTCGAGAACCCGCAGCATCCCTATACGCGCGCGCTTCTGGCCGCGCTGCCGGAGAACGCGACCGGGGACCGTCTGCTGACCGTCGCCGATGGCTGGGAGGGCGTGCAATGAGTGTGATCCTCGAAGGGCGCGACATCACGCGCGACTACATCGTCTCGGGCGGGTTCCTGCGCGGGGCGAAGACGATCCGGGCGCTGCACGGCATCTCGTTCTCGCTCGAGCAGGGCAAGACGCTGGCCATCGTCGGCGAATCCGGCTGCGGCAAGTCCACGCTGGCGCGCATCCTGACGCTGATCGACCCGGCCAACTCGGGCGATCTGTATATTCAGGGCGAGAAGATCGACATCAAGGAAACCAAGGTGACGTCCGCATTGCGCGCCAAGGTTCAGATCGTCTTCCAGAACCCCTATTCGTCGCTCAACCCGCGCCAGAAGGTGGGCGAGGTTCTGACCGAGCCGCTGATCATCAACACCGACATCCCCGCCAAGGAGCGCCGCAAGCGCGCCGAGGAGATGCTGGAGAAGGTCGGCCTCGAGCGGCAGCACTACAACCGCTACCCGCATATGTTCTCGGGCGGTCAGCGCCAGCGGATCGCGATTGCGCGCGCGCTGATGCTGAACCCGCAGATCCTCGTGCTGGACGAGCCGGTCTCGGCGCTCGATCTGTCGGTGCAGGCGCAGGTGCTGAACCTGCTCAAAGACCTGCAGGACGAGTTCGACCTGTCCTATATCTTCGTGAGCCACGACCTCTCGGTCGTGCGCTATTTCGCGGATGATGTGATGGTGATGAATGCGGGCGAGGTGGTGGAATACGCCTCGCGCGATCAGATCTTCGCCAATCCGCAGCACGAATATACCAAGACGCTGCTGGCGGCGACGCCGATCGCCGATGTCGAGAAGATCCGCGAGCGGGTCGAGCGCCGCAAGGCGTTCTTGGCTGCGGAGAGCTGAGGGCAGGGCGGCTTCTTAGGGGGGCGCTTGGAGTTAGGAAATGGGCCCGGGGCGATGCGCCTCGGGCCTTTTCGTTTTGTGAGGGGGTTGTGGCCCATACGTTGGCCCGGGCGACCAGCCCGGGCCGCGCCCGAGCCTCCCGCCGGGAGGGCGCGTTGGCGTTGTCATCGCGAGCATCACCGACATGCGGGCTTGAGAGATAAACCGCCAAGCCACAAGCGCATCAACGCGCCCACCCAAGGCTCGGGCGCGTCCCTCTTCGCCAAACACAAGCGCCCCCTGCGCCGCGACGCGCGGCGCGTTCGCCGCTGAAGCCTTCCACTGGAAGCCTTCCGAGACACGGCTCACCCCAAGGCTCGGGCGCGTCCCTTATCTCCCCGACCACGCCGGCGCGCGCTTCTCCAGGAAAGCCCGCGCGCCTTCGGCTGCGTCCTCGCTCGCCATCACGGCTTTCAAGGTCCGCGCATTCTCCTCCCAAAGCGGGTCGACCGCGCGGCGCTCGATCTCGCGCGACAGGCGCAGGGTCTCGCGCAGGGCCAAGGGCGCGTTCTTCGCGACCTCCTCGGCCAGCGCCAGCGCCGCGTCAAACGCTTGCCCGGCCTCGGCGCGCCGGGCGATCAGGCCCAGATCCCACGCTTCCGCCGTGTCGAACAGCCGCCCCGTCAGGAGCAATTCGCGCGCCCGGGCCGGGGGGATGAGGCTCGCCAACCGCAGCGCGCCGCCCGCGCCCGCCACCAGCCCGCGCAGCACTTCGGGCAGGCCGAAGCGGCAGCCCTCTTCGGCCACGATCATGTCGCAACCCAAGGCAAGTTCGAACCCGCCCGCGAGCGCGGCGCCATGGCACGCGGCGATGATAGGTTTGCTGCGGTGGGACTCGGTCAGACCGCCGAAACCGCCTTCAGCAAATAGTAATTCCTCGACCTTACCTTCGGTGAAAGCGGCGAGGTCCATCCCTGCGCAGAACACTGCGCCTTCGCCGCGCAGGATGCCGATCTGCAGTGCGTCATCCGCTTCCAGACGGGCCACCGCCTCGGCCAGGGCATGGCCGGCTTCGGCATTGATCGCGTTGCGCCGCTCGGGGCGGTTGAGGGTGATGATCGCGATATTGCCGCGGGTCTCGAAGAGGACGGGGCTCATAGGGCGGGCTCCTTGGGTAGGCGGGCGCGTAGCGCGTTGCGGATGATCTTGCCGGTGGTGGTCACGGGCATGTCGTCGATCACGTAGATCGCGCGGGGATATTCGTATTTCGCGAGCCGCGCGCGGACATGGGCGGCAAGGTCTTCGCGCAGCGCCTCGGTATCGGTGTGGCCGGGGCAGAGCGTGACGAAGGCCGCGACGATCTCGCCGCGCAACGGATCGGGCTGGCCCACGACGCCCGCCATCTGCACCGCCGGATGCGAGATCAGGCAATCCTCGATTTCGGCGGGGCCCACGCGGTAGCCGCCGGTCGAGATGATATCGTCGTCGCGCCCCTTGAAGCGCAGCCGCCCGCCGTCGCCGCTGACGCCCCGGTCGCCGGTCAGCAGCCAGCGCCCGTCGAGGCCGGTGACGAATTTCGCCTCGGTCGCGTCGGGCTGGTTGAAATAGCCCAGAAACATCACCGGATCGGGCGCGCGCACGGCAATCGCGCCTTCTTCGCCATCGGGCAGAACCTGACCTGTCTGGCTGTCGACGATCGCGACCTCGTGGCCCGGCACTGGCCAGCCCATCGCGCCGGGTTCGGGCGCATCGAGGCTCGCGGCGGAGGACACCACCATGTTGCACTCCGTCTGGCCGTAGAACTCGTTGATCGTGACGCCAAGCGCCTTGCGCCCCCAGTCGAGGAGCTGCGCGCCGAGCGGTTCACCCCCCGAGGCGACCGAGCGCATATCGAGGTTCCACGACAGGCTCTCGGGATCGGCTTTCATCATCTTCAGCGCGGTCGGCGGCAGGAAGGCGTTGCGCACGCTCAGCCGCCGGATCAGATCGGCCGCGGCTTTGGCCGAGAATTTGCGGAAACGGCAGGCCACGACCGGCACGCCGTGATGCAGCGCCGGAAGCAGCACATCCAAGAGCCCGCCGATCCACGCCCAATCGGCGGGCGTCCAGATGCGGTCGCCCTTCTGCGGCAGGAAGTCATGGCTCATCTCGACGCCGGGCAGGTGGCCCAGCAGTACGCGATGGGCATGCAGCGCGCCCTTCGGATTGCCCGTGGTGCCCGAGGTATAG
>NZ_DFRG01000129.1:10900-11124 GCF_002378135.1 Thioclava sp. UBA3469 | reverse complement strand
TGCACGAGGCGATCGGCGATCAGCTGACCTGTGTCTTCGTGGATCATGGCCTGCTGCGGATGAACGAGGCCGAGGAAGTGGTCACGATGTTCCGCGACCATTACAACATCAAGCTGATCCATGCCGATGAGAGCGAGCTGTTCCTCGGCGAGCTGGAAGGCGTCACCGACCCTGAGGTCAAGCGCAAGACGATCGGGCGCCTCTTCATCGACGTGTTCCAGAAA
>NZ_DFRG01000129.1:0-10625 GCF_002378135.1 Thioclava sp. UBA3469 | reverse complement strand
GAGACCAAGCGCAAGATCATCGGCAAGCTCTTCATCGACGTGTTCCAGAAATATGCGGGTGAGATCGAGGATGCGAGCTTCCTCGCGCAGGGCACGCTTTATCCCGATGTCATTGAATCGGTGAGCTTCTCGGGCGGTCCCTCGGTTACCATCAAGTCGCACCACAATGTGGGCGGTCTCCCCGAGAAGATGGGCCTCAAGCTGGTCGAGCCGCTGCGCGAGCTGTTCAAGGACGAGGTCCGCGCGCTCGGTCACGAGCTGGGTCTGCCGGCGTCGTTCATTGGCCGCCACCCCTTCCCCGGCCCCGGCCTCGCGATCCGCTGCCCCGGCGAGATCACCCGCGACAAGCTGGAGATCCTGCGCAAGGCCGACGCGGTCTATATCGACCAGATCCGCAAGCACGGGCTTTATGACGAGATCTGGCAGGCCTTCGTCGCGATCCTGCCGGTGCGCACAGTTGGCGTGATGGGCGACGGGCGGACCTATGATTACGCCTGCGCCTTGCGCGCGGTGACCTCGGTCGACGGCATGACGGCGGATTACTACCCGTTCAGCCACGAGTTCCTCGGCGAGACCGCGACGCGGATCATCAACGAGGTGAAGGGCATCAACCGGGTGACCTACGACATCACCTCGAAGCCCCCCGGCACGATCGAATGGGAATGAGTTTCAGGCCCGCGTCCGAAAGGCGCGGGCCTTTTCTTTTGGGGAGACAAAGATGGCCGTCAAACTGACCGGGCGCCTGATCTGCGCCGATGCCGCCGAGGTGGGAATTGTCCGCGTTCACCTGCCCGAGCATATCGCGCTGACCCATGCCGAGCCGGGATGCGAGATGTTCGAAGTCAGGCAAGGAGCCGATCCGCTGGTCTTCACCGTCACGGAACGCTTCACCGACCGGGCCGCGTTCGAGGCGCATCAGGCGCGGACGAAGGCCTCGGAATGGGGCCGCGCGACCCAGGGGATCGCGCGGGACTATCAGATCGAGGAAGACTGAGCGGTTACAGGAAGGCGTCGGGCACTTCGGCCTTCTTGCGCGCGACGTAAGCCGCCAGCGCCTCGGCGACGCTCGGGTCCATCGCGGGCTGCTGATACTCGCTGAGCATCTTCTCCACCCGCTTCGTCGCCAGCGCCATCGTGTCGGGCGCGCCCTGCTCTTCCCAGGTCTCGAAGGGACGGTAATCGAGCAGTTTCGTGCGCCAGAACGCATCCTTGAAGTTCGCCTGCGTATGGGCGCAGCCGAGATAGTGACCGCCGGGCCCCACTTCGCGGATCGCATCCATCGCCTGACCGTTCTCCGAGATATCGACGCCTTTTGCGAGGCTGTGCAGGATGCCCAGCTGATCGGCATCCATCACGAATTTCTCGTAGGACGAGACCAGACCGCCCTCCAGCCAGCCGCAGCCATGCAGCATGAAGTTCACACCCGCATAGAGCCCGTTATTGAGCGTATTCGCGGTCTCGTAAGCGGCCTGCGCATCGGGCAGTTTCGACCCGGTGAAGCCGCCCGCCGAGCGATACGGCAGGTTCAGACGCCGCGCGAGTTGACCTGCGCCCAGCGTAATCAGCGAGGCTTCGGGCGTGCCGAAAGTGGGCGCGCCCGAGTTCATGTCGATCGAGGTGACAAACGCCCCGAAGATCACCGGCGCACCGGGACGGAGCAGCTGGGAATAAGCCACGCCTGCCAGCACTTCGGCCAGCACCTGCGTCAGCGTGCCCGCGACCGAGACCGGCGCCATCGCGCCACCGACGATGAAGGGCGAGATGATGCAAGCCTGATTGGCCTTCGCATAGACCTCAAGCGCCCCCATCATCGTGGAGTCGAAGGTCAGCGGCGAGTTGATGTTGATGAGCGAGGTCATCACCGTGTTGTTGTCGACGAACTCGTCACCGAAGAGGATCTTCGACATCTCGACGCTGTCGGCGGCGCGCGAGGGTTCGGTGACCGAGCCCATATAGGGCTTGTCGCTCAGCGTCATATGCGCGTGGAGCATGTCGAAATGGCGCTTGTTCACCGCCACGTCGGTCGGCTCGCAGACGGTGCCGCCCGAATGGTGGACCCATTTCGACATGTAGCCGAGTTTCACGAAGTTCCGGAAATCCTCGATCGTCGCGTAGCGGCGGCCACCCTGGCTGTCACGCACGAAGGGAGGGCCGTAGACCGGGGCGATGACGAGGTTGCGCCCGCCGATCTCGACATTGCGCTCGGGGTTGCGGGCGTGCTGGGTGAATTGCGACGGCGCGGTCGCGCAAAGCTTGCGGGCAAGGCCGCGCGGGATGCGCACGCGCTCGCCTTCGATCGAGGCTCCCGCCTCGCGCCAGCGTTCCAGCGCTTCGGGGTTCTCGACGAAGTTGACGCCGATCTCTTCGAGCACGGTTTCCGCGTTATGCTCGATGATCTCGAGGGCTTCCTCGTTCAGGATTTCCATGTCGGGAATGTTGCGCGTGATGAAGCGCGAGAACTCCACCTTCACGGCCGTGCGTTCGGCCCGACGGGCTGCCCCGCCACCACCGCGCGCGCGACGCCCTACACGTTCACCCAGTTCCGAATCGGCCATGATTGCCTCCGCCCGTTTATCTCGCCTCAAACTAACGGGCAGAGGGATACGCGATGGCCTGTTTGCGTCCGTCAGCGGTAGAGAAGCGACTGACCGTCCGCGAAGATATGCACCTTGGACGGATCGGCGCCGAGAGAAATCTCGGTATAGCGACGGTCGTGATGGATGCCGGGCAGTTTCGCAATGATCGGGTCGTGACCGCCTTCGGCCTCGAAATACAGAAGCGTCACTTCGCCCAGAGCTTCGACGATATCGACGCGACCGGTGTAGATCGCCGCGTCCTCGGTGGGCACGAAATCCTCGGGGCGCACCCCGATTTTCACGCGCCGCGACAGGTCCTCGGGACGCGTCGAGATGGTGGAGCGTGCGATGCCGCCGCCATCGAGTTTCACCGTGGTCATCTCGCCCGTCTCGGTGATCTCGCCCGACAGCAGGTTCATTGCGGGAGAGCCGATGAACTGCGCGACGAACTCGTTGCGCGGCTGCTCATAAAGCTCCAGCGGTGTGCCGACCTGCGCGATCCCCTTATTCGCCAGCACGACGATCCGGGTCGCGAGCGTCATCGCCTCGACCTGATCGTGGGTGACGTAGATCATCGTGCGATCGGGCATCGCCTCTTTCAGTTGTGCGATCTCGATCCGGGTAGCGACGCGCAAGGCCGCATCGAGGTTCGAGAGCGGTTCGTCGAAGAGATAGACCTTCGGGTCGCGCACGATGGCGCGCCCGATGGCGACCCGCTGCCGCTGACCACCCGAGAGCGCCTTGGGCAAACGATCGAGATAGTCGGTCAGTTGCAGCATATCCGCCGCCTTCTCGACGGCGGCGTTGATCTCTTCCTTCGACTGTTTCGCGATCTTCAGGGCGAAGGCCATGTTGTCGCGCACTGTCATATGCGGATAGAGCGCGTAGGACTGGAAGACCATCGCGATGCCGCGGTTCGAGGGCGGCACGTCATTCATCCGCACCCCGTCGATCTCGAGCGTGCCGCCCGTGATCTTCTCGAGCCCCGCGATCATCCGCAGAAGCGTCGATTTCCCGCAGCCCGAGGGCCCCACGAAGACGATCAACTCACCTGCTTTGATGTCGAGGTTGATGTTCTCGAGAACCGACACCTCGCCATAGCTCTTCGCGACGTTTTCCAGTTTGAGTTCGGCCATAGTCTCCCCCTCAGGCCTCGTGTTCGTCGAGGCGCAGAATGCTCGGCTGCCATGGGCCGAGATGCAAAGTGTGATCTGGCATCGGTCGGATCGAGCCCAGCTCGCCCCCGACCGTCACCCAGTTGCCCGGCGGAACGGTGGCGTTCACCGGATGATCGGACAGGTTGAAATAGCACAGGATCGTCTCCTCCTCGTTCCTGCGCGTGAAGACCAGCAGATCGCCGGAACAGTACATGTCCTCCATCGCGCCGGTCCGGAGCACGTCGTGATTGCGACGGAAGCCAATCGCGCGGCGGTAATGGTGCAGCAGCGAAGCCGGATCGTGCTCGGCCACATCGGTGGCGATGTTCTGGTGCGTGGTGGGCACAGGCAGCCACGGGCGCGCCTGCGAGAAGCCCGCATACGCAGCATCGCGTTCCCAGACCATCGGCGTGCGGCAGCCATCGCGGCCTTTGAATTCCGGCCAGAATTCCTTGCCGTAAGGGTCCTGCAGGTCTTCGTAGGACAGCTCCGCCTCGGGCAGACCCAGCTCCTCGCCCTGATAGAGGCAGAGCGAGCCGCGCAGGCACATCATCAGCGAAGTATAGAGGCGCGCCGAGGCCGGCGTCAGCTGCCAGCGCGTGATATGGCGTTCCACGTCGTGGTTCGAATAGGCCCAGCAGACCCAGCCGTCCTTGGCGACCGCATCGACCTTGTCGAAGACGGATTTGAAATAGCTCGCCTTGAGCGGTTCATGCCCGGAGAGCAGCTCGAACGCGTAGGACATCTGCATCTTGTCCGCGCCTGAGGTGTATTCGCCGAGAATCTCCAGCCCACGCTGGCTGTCGCCCACCTCGCCCACGGCGGCGGCGTTGTAATTATTCATCAAGGTCCGCAGCTTGCGCAGGAAGCGCAGGTTCTCGGGGTTGTTCTTGTCGTAGATGTGGCGCTGGTGATTGTAGGGGTTCACCTTGGGCGCGGTCTGGTCGTTCCGCTCTTCCGGCGGCAGCGGCGGGTTATCGCGCAGCTCGTCGTCATGCATGTAGAAGTTGATCGTATCGAGGCGGAAGCCATCGACGCCGCGCTCCAGCCAGAACTGCGCGACATTGAGCAATTCCTGGGTCACTTCCGGGTTGTGGAAGTTCAGATCGGGCTGCTCCACGAGGAAGTTGTGCATGTAATACTGCTCGCGCCGGCTGTCCCAATGCCAGCCCGGGCCGCCGAAGATCGACAGCCAGTTATTGGGCGGCGTGCCGTCGGGCTTGGGATCGGCCCAGACATACCAGTCGGCTTTCGGGTTGTCTCGGCTGGACCGGCTTTCCTGGAACCACGGGTGCTGATCGGAAGTATGGCTCAGCACCAGATCGATCATCACCTTCAGACCCAGCGCATGGGCGGTCGCGATCACCTGATCGAAATCGGCGAGGCTGCCGAACATCGGATCGACGTCGGTGTAATCGCTGACGTCATAGCCGAAATCCTTCATCGGCGAGGTGAAGAAGGGGGAGATCCAGACCGCATCCGCCCCGAGGCTCGCGACATGCGGCAGGCGCCTCACGATCCCGAGAAGGTCGCCGATGCCATCGCCATTGCTGTCCTGAAAGCTGCGCGGATAGATCTGGTAGATCACGGCCCCGCGCCACCAGTCTTCTTTCTTTGTAAGGGTTTTCATCAACCACCTTTAACCGAACCCGCCAGCAGACCGCGGACGAGATATTTCTGCATAGCGAAGAACACCAGAAGCGGCACGGCGATGGAGATGAAGGCGGCGGACGCCAGAATGCCCCAGTCGCCGCCGCGCGACCCCAGAAGGTCGTCGGCGATCTTCACAGTCATCACCTTCGAGGCGTCGTTCGCCGGAAGGAAGACCTTCGCGACAAGTAGGTCATTCCAGACCCAGAGGAATTGGAAGATTGCAAAAGAAGCAAGCGCCGGGAATGACAAAGGCAGCACGATTTTCATGAAGATCTGGAAATCGGTCGCCCCATCGACCTTCGCGCTCTCAATGATGTCGCGCGGAAGACCGACCATGTAGTTGCGCAACAGGTAGATCGCGAGCGGCAGGCCGAACCCGGTATGGGCCAGCCATATCCCGAGGAAGCTCTGTCCGATGCCGATCTCCTGATGGAGCCGCAGGAGCGGCACCAGCGCCAATTGCAGCGGCACGACCAGAAGGCCCACGACCGCCGCGATCAAGAGGCCCCGGCCCGGAAACTCCATCCAGGCCAGCGCATAGGCCGCGAAGGCCGCCACGAGGATCGGGATGATCGTCGCCGGGATCGTCACCGTCAGCGTGTTCATGAAGGCCTGCCCCATGCCGTCGGAGAACAGCACGTTGCGGTAATTGGCCAGCGTGAAGGCGGGAGGCATCTCGGCCACGAAATAGACCCGCGGGCCCGAACCGTCGAAGCTCGTCTTCGACGTCGCCTTGTAGGTGCCGTCCTCGGCGACGCTCAGCGTGCCGCCATCGCCGGTATCGACCGTCTCGCCCGCCTTGTAGGCGCCCGGCTTGATGCCCGAGGTGCCGAAGGCGGTGATCGTCGTGCCGGATTTCAGGTCATTCGCGTTCTGCCCGTTATTGAGCAGATCGCCCTCGAGCACGTAGAGCCCGTCGACCTGTTTCTCGCCGTCGGCCGGGATGCGGTCGCGGAAAGCTTTCTCCACCGAGAAGGCCGCGTCCCACCAGCCCGACTGGCTGATCTGGTCGGTCGTGCGGAAGGAACTGACCAGAAGCCCCACCGTCGGCACCAGCCACAGCACTACCATGAAGACGACCGAGAGTTGCACCGCCCAAGTCAGGCGCGATTTCTGTCCTGCGATAGCGGCCATCAGCGCGTCTCCCTACGGGCTTGAATGATGTTCCAGATCATCACCGGCAGCACGATGATCATGATGACGAAGGCCACCGCCGTCGCGCGCCCGTCATCGCGGAACATGTATTGCATCATGTAGCTGGGCAGGATCTGCGTGCCGAAATTCCCGCCGGTCGTTGCGTAGACGATGTCGAAGACCTTCAGCACGAGGATCGTGATCGTGGTCCAGACCACGACGATCGTCGGCATGATCTGCGGCACCTTGATCTTGAAGAACAGCTGGAACGGGTTGGCCCCGTCGAGCACCGCGGCCTCGATCGTCTCCTCGGGGATGCCGCGCAGCGCGGCCGAGAGGATCACCATCGCGAAGCCGGTCTGGATCCAGATCAGGATCACCATCAGGAAGAAGTTGTTCCAGAACGGCACCTGAAGCGGGTCGAGCGGCTGCATGTGGAAGGCCACGCGGATCGCGTTGATCATCCCGATATCGGGGTTCACGGCATAGACGAATTTCCAGATCAGCGAGGCGCCCACGAAGGAGATCGCCATCGGCATGAAGATCAGCGATTTCGCGATATTCCCCCATTTGATGCGGTCGGTGAGCTGCGCTGCCAGCAGACCGAGGAAGGTCGCGAGCGCGGGCACCACCAGCACCCAGAGGAAGTTGTTGAACACGGCCTGACGGAAGCTCGGATCCATCGCGAGCCGTTCGTAATTGCCAAGGCCGACGAACGTGCCGCCGTCGCGGTTGAACAGCGAGCGCCAGAACGAGCCGACCACCGGGTAGGCCAGATAGAGGCCAAGCGCGAAAATCGCCGGGAACAGGAACAGCCAGGGGCGGACCATGTTCGCGCGGTTGATGTTGCGCCCCGGGTCTTTGCCGCTCGGCGGGAAGATGACTTTGTCGAGGACGATATTCGCGGCGTAGAAATAGGCGACACAGCCGCCCACCCCAAGCGCGATCGTAATCAGACCCTGCAAGATCGGTGACATCTGGCCCCTCCCCGAACCGGCGTGAAAAGATGCGAACGCCCCCGGAGAACGGCTCCGGGGGCGCAGGCGTTACTTACTTCTGGATGCTGTCCCAGCGCTTCTGAACCGCGTCTGCGGCCTCTTGCGCGGTCTCGTCGCCGGTGGTGTAGGCGACCATCGCCTTCCAGAACGCATCCGTGCCGATCTCGCCCGGCATCTGGTCCGACCCGTCGAAGCGGAAGGTCGTGGCGTCCAGCAGGATCGAGTTCATGTGACGCTGCACGTCATTGGCGAAGGCCGCCGGGTTGACGTTCTTGTTCGGAGTCAGGAAGCCCGATTGCGCCATCCAGATTTCCGAGGCGATCGGCGTCTCGAGGAACTTCACGAAGGCTTCGGCGGCCTTGGAGTCCTTGGTGATGCCGAACATCGTGCCGGCACCGAGAACCGGCTTGCCCAGATCCTTGCTTGCATAGGACGGGAAGTAGAAGAAGTTCACGTCCTGCCCCACCTTGGTCCCGTCGGGGAAGAAGGTCGGGATGAAGCTCGCCTGCTTGTGCATGTAGCATTTCGGCGGGAAGTCGAAGAGACCTTTCGGGCTGTCGCGGAAGTCGGTGGTGGCCACCGCCTGCTCGCCGCCTTCGGCGAAGCCGGGGGTCTTGGCAAACCAGCCGTAATCCTTGATCGCCTCGACGACCTTGGGATCGTTGAACTTCAGCTTGTTGGTGACCCAGTCGTCATAGGTCTCGGGCGACTGCGTGCGCAGCATGAAATCCTCGACCCAGTCGGTCGCGGGCCAGCCGGTCGCTGCCCCGGAGCCCAGACCGATGCACCACGGCGTGCCGCCATCGGCCTTGATCTGCTCGGTCAGCGCCTTGAGGTCCTCCATCGTCTCGGGAACCTTGTAGCCCGCTTCCTTGAAGTTCTCCGGCACATACCAGACGAGCGATTTCAGGTCCGCCTTGAAGGGGAAGGTGAAGGTATGGTTCTCGCCGTCCTTGCCCTTGTAGGTGGACAGATCCTCCCAGGACTTCCCGGCGGCGTAGTTGTTCTTGATCCAGTCACCCGTGCCATCGGGCATCGCCGTCAGGTAGCCCTGTTTGGCCATGTCGGAGGCGAGGCCCGGCTGCGGGAAGACCGCGATGTTCGGCGGCGTGCCAGCCTTCGCGGCGATCACGATATCCTGCTCGAAGCTTTCCGAACCGGAGTAGTTCACCTTGGCGCCGGTCGCGGCCGAGAAATAGGCCAGAACGCTCTCAAAAAGCGCCTTGTCGTTGCCCGTCCACGGGCCGGTGATCGTGAGCGTCTCGCCGCTCAGATCGGTGTCGTTCTTGAATTGATCGTAGCTCGCCCAGTCAAACTTGTCGGCATCGCTGCCCGGCGCGAATTTGAGATCCTGCGCGTGAGCGAGCCCCGCCGACAGCGCGAGCGCCGCGATCCCAAGCATCAGATGTTTGGTCATGAAATCCTCCCGGTGTGTCGCGCTTTTTGGCCCAAGGCGACTCGCCCGCCCAAAGCGCTTTGGACAGCTCCGACCGTTTCAGAGCCTCGCGAAGAAGTCAATTGTGCCTGCTCACGCTAAAATCAATTCCGCTTTATATCCTCATGACTTACCCAGAAGTTTATGCCGCATCGCAGCATATGCCGCGCCGCACGCGCATCATTGACGTCGATAGACGCGCACCCTACCCTCGCGATAATCCAAAGCGGTTTGGCTCATGAATCTCAAGACATTGGCACTCGAATTGGGGCTGTCGCCCACCACTGTGAGTCGCGCGCTCAACGGCTACCCGGAAGTCTCCGAGGCCACGCGGCGTCGGGTGCGCGAAGCGGCAGAGGCCGCCAATTATCATCCCAACACGCAGGCCAAGCGCCTCGCGACGGGCCGTGCGATGGCCATCGGCCACATCATTCCGATCTCGGACCGCCACGAGATCGTGAATCCGGTTTTCGCGGATTTCATCGCGGGTGCCGGTGAAGTCTATGCGCGTGCGGGTTACGATATGGTCATGACCATCGTGCCCGACGATTCCGAGGCCCGCGCCTATGCCGAGCTGCGCTCGAAAGGGAATGTGGACGGCGTGCTGATTCACGCACCTAAGGTCGAGGATCACCGCATCGCCATGCTCGACACGCTTGGGATGCCCTACGTTCTGCACGGGCGGGTCAGCGGATCGGATTCCGCCTTCAGCTGGGTCGATGTGAACAACAAGCGCGCCTTCGAGCGGGCGACGAATTTCCTGCTCGATCTGGGGCATCGCCGGATCGCGCTGATCAACGGCATCGGTGAGATGGATTTCGCCCGCAGGCGCCGGCGCGGCTATGAGGCGGCGCTCAAGGCGCGTGATATGGCCATCGACCCGGCCCTGATCGTCGAGGGCGAGATGACCGAGGCGCAGGGCCATGATGCGGCACGCGAGATGCTGCAATGGCCCAACCCGCCCACCGCCTTCCTGACCGCTTCGCTGCTCTCCGCGATGGGCGCGCGGCGCGGCATCGAAGAGGCCGGGTTGGTGATGGGGCGCGATGTCTCGATCGTGACCCATGACGACGAGCTGGGTTACTTGAGAAACGGCACGGCGGAAGAGCCGATCTTCACCGCGACGCGCTCCTCCGTGCGCGAGGCGGGACGACGTTGCGCGGCGCTCCTGATCGAGCAGATCGAGAGCGGCGACCGCAGCCCGCGCCATGAATTGATGGAGGCGGTTCTGGTCGTCGGCCAGTCCACCGGTCCGGTCCCCACCCAATGAGGCGCGCTGCGCCCGAGTTGAAACCAATTGTATATACAGGATGAAGATGCTCCCGAAACGCTCTGATTTTCCTGCCGATTTCCAATTCGGCGTCGCCACCTCCTCTTATCAGATCGAGGGTCATTCCTTCGGCGGTGCGGGCCCGACCCATTGGGACACTTTCGCTGCCACGCCGGGCAATGTCGTGCGCGCCGAGAACGGTGCGATCGCCTGCGATCACTATCACCGCTGGGAAGAGGACCTCGACCTGATCGCCAATGCAGGCTTCGACATCTACCGCTTCTCGACCTCCTGGGCGCGGGTGATGCCGGAGGGGCGTGGCCCGGTAAACCGCGAGGGTCTGGATTTCTACGACCGGCTGGTCGATGGAATGCTGGAGCGCGGGCTGAAACCCGCGCTCAC
>NZ_DFRG01000244.1:0-27296 GCF_002378135.1 Thioclava sp. UBA3469 | reverse complement strand
CTATTGCGCGGTGAAGGGCGGTGTTCTTATGGTCGAGAATGGAAGCGACGTCTCGGTCTCGACCCGCGCCGCAGTGACCGGCGATCTGCCCGAGCTGGGCGATACGATCCTGAAACGGTTTCAGGCCGAGGATGACGCCGCGAAGACCAAACAGGCCGACTCCACCCGGCTGCATCTGCTCGCGATCCGGCAGCTGGTGGCGAGCCTCGACGGCGCGCAGGCTCGGAGGGATTGGACATGACCAACTCGCCGGAAGACCCGGAACAGACGGAGGAGCCGATGGAGAGCGCCGCGCGCCGCCACGCCGCCCGGATCGAGAAAGCCCGAGAGGAGGGTGACATCCCGCTGGCAAGACGGCTGGGCCAGATCGGTGTGCTCGGATGGATCGTGGTGCTGCCGATGCTCGCGGGGGCCGCGGGTGGCAGATGGATCGACCGGAGCGCCCAGTCGGGCATCTTCTGGACCGCCGCGCTGATGATGGTGGGGCTTGTCGTGGGGTGCTGGCTGGGCTGGCGCTGGGTGCAGCAGCAATGAGCGGGACGATGGTTCTTCTCGGTCTGGCGAGCCTCGCCCTCGGCATCGGCGTGGGCCTCGTGCATTTCGCGCTGCTGCGGGCGGGAACGGATGCGATGCTGCTCGAAAGCAAGGCGCTGAAGGCGATCGCGCTGACCGTGCTGCGTTTCGGGCTGACGATCGGGGGCCTCGTGGGCTGCGCGCTTCTGGGCGCGGTGCCGCTGCTGGCGGCGGCGCTCGGGATCGGCATCGGGCGGATGCTCACCCTGCGACGCGCGAGGTCCGCATGAATTCGCCCCTGGAGACCACCGTGCTGTTCTGGATCGGCCCCGTGCCGATCACGCAACCCGTCGTCACGACATGGGTGCTGATGGTGGTGATCGTGGCCGGGTGCTACGCGCTGACCCGAAACCTCAGCCTCAAGCCCGGGCGGCGCCAAGCGGCGCTGGAACTGCTGGTGACGGTGCTCGACACCCAGATCCGCGAAACGATGAGCGTCGCCCCCGACCGCTACCGCACCTTCCTCGGCGGGTTGTTCCTGTTCATCCTGATCGCGAACTGGTCCTCGCTGATCCCGGGGGTGGAGCCGCCAACCGCCAATCTGGAAACCGACGCGGCCCTTGCATTGCTCGTTTTCGTTGCAGTGATCGTCTACGGAATCCGCGCGGGCGGCGTGCGTGGCTATCTGCGCAGCTTCGCGATGCCGACGCCGCTGATGATCCCGCTGAACCTCGTCGAGACGCTGACGCGCAGCTTCTCGCTGCTGATCCGCCTGTTCGGCAATATCATGAGCGGGGTCTTCGTGATCGGCATCGTGCTCTCGCTTGCGGGGCTGTTCGTGCCGATCCCCTTCATGGCGCTCGATCTGCTGACCGGTCTTGTTCAAGCCTACATCTTTACCGTCCTCGCCATGGTCTTCATCGCGGCGGCAGTGGCGGAATCCCAAACCTCCCACGGATCCGGAAAGGACTGATCATGGAATATATTGAAGTGGCGAGCGTTATCTCGGCTGCCGCGGCTGTGGCCTTCGGGGCGCTCGGCCCCGCGCTTGGCGAGGGGCGCTCGGTCGCGGCTGCGATGGACGCGATCGCCCGCCAGCCCGAGGCCGCCAACGCGATCTCGCGCACGCTCTTCGTCGGGCTCGCGATGATCGAGACGACGGCGATCTACTGCCTCGTGATCGCGCTTCTGCTGCTGTTCGCCAACCCGTTCATCGGCTGATCATGACACTGGACTGGTGGACGCTCGGGCTGCAGACGCTCAATGCGGCGGTGCTGATCTGGCTTCTGAGCCGGGTGCTTTGGCGCCCGATCGTGAGTGCCATCCAGGCGCGACAGGCCGAGGCGGACAAGCAATTGAGCGATGCGAGCGAGACCGCACGCAAGGCCGATGAGGCAAAGGCGCTGGCCGAGGCCGAGCTCGATCAGGTCGGCACGCGCAAGTCCGAGATGCTGGCGCAGGCGCAGACCGAGGCCGAAGCCGCGCGCAAGGCGCTTCTGGATCACGCCCGCGCAGAGGCCGCCGATATGGCCCGCACCGCAGAGGCCGAACGCGCCGCCCGCGCGGAAGAGGCCGAGAAGCGTTATGCCGCGCGCGCCGCCGATCTGGCGCAGCGCATGGCCGAACGGATCGGCGCGCGCCTGTCGCGGCCCGCACTGCTCGAAGCTTACGCAACGGATCTTCTGGCGCAGGTCGCGGCCCTCGACACGGAAGATCGCGCGGCACTCGGCTCGGAGAAACTGATGCTGCGGATCAGCGAGGCGACAGAGGCCGGTTACGGAGAGGCCTTCGCCGACCGGCTTGGAAAGACCTTGGGCGAAGAGATCAGCCCCGCGATCAAGACGGATGCGGAGCTGATCTGCGGCCTCGCGCTGGAGACCAAGCACCTGCACCTCGAAAGCTCATGGGCCGCCGATCTCGCCCGGATGCGCAAGGAGGTGGCCAATGACACCCAATGATCCCGACGAGTGGCTGGACCGCAGCCTCGAGGCCATCGCGCGTGCGCCGCTCGGTCCCGTCGTGCGCCGCAGCGGGCGGGTGGAGCGCGTGTCCGACGGCGTTGCGATGGTGTCGGGCCTGCCCGAAGCCCGCGCCGGCGAGCGGCTGGTCTTCGAGGGCGGGCAATCGGGCTTCGTGCATGTGCTCGACGAAGAGACCCTCGCGGCGGTGTTGCTCGACGATATCGCGGGCGTCGCACAGGGCGATGCGGTCACCGGCACGGGCGACGTGATGCGGGTGCCGGTCGGGCCGGGACTGCTGGGCCGGATCGTCGATCCGCTCGGGCGGCCCCTCGACGGGCTCGGCCCAATCACGACCACGGCCAAACACCCGGTCGAACGCCCCGCCCCGGCGATCATCGACCGCGCGGCGGTGGTGGAGCCGATGCAGACCGGCACGCTCGTGGTGGATGCCCTCTTCGCGCTTGGACGGGGCCAGCGCGAGCTGATCGTGGGCGACCGTGCGACCGGCAAGACGACGATCGCGCTCGACACGATCCTGAACCAGAAAGACGGCGACGTGACCTCGGTCTATGTCGCGATCGGGCAGAAGACCTCCTCGGTGGAGCGCGTGATCGAAACCCTTCGGCGTAACGGGGCGCTGGCGCGCACCATCGTCGTGGTGGCCGGGCCGTCGACGCCGCCGGGGATGCAATGGCTCGCCCCTTTCGCAGGCATGACCATGGCCGAAGAGCTGCGCGACACCGGCGGCCACGCGCTGATCGTGCTCGACGACCTCACGCGCCACGCCGCCTCGCATCGCGAGCTTGCGCTGCTGACCCGCCAGACGCCGGGGCGCGAGGCCTATCCGGGCGACATCTTCTATCTTCACGCCCGGCTTCTAGAACGCGCCGCACGGCTGTCGGACGCATTGGGCAGCGGCACGCTGACCGCCCTGCCGATTGCGGAGACAGATGCGGGCAACCTCGCGGCCTTCATCCCGACCAACCTGATTTCGATCACCGACGGGCAGATTGCGCTGGACGCCAAGCTGTTCAACCGCGGCCAGAAACCCGCCGTGGATGTCGGCACGTCGGTCAGCCGGGTCGGCGGCAAGACGCAGGCGCGCAGTCTGCGCGACGCCGCGGAGTCGATGCGGCTCGATTATGCGCAGTTCCTCGAACTGGAGATCTTCACGCGTTTCGGGGGGATGCCCGACACGCGGGTGAAGGCGCAGCTTGCGCGCGGGCGGGCGGTGCGCGCGGTGCTGGCGCAGATCCAGCACGCGCCGCTGCGCCTCGCCGATGAGGTGGCGCTGGTTCTGGCAGTGCAGACGGGGCTTCTCGACGGGTTGGAGCCTGCGCAGATCGACGCGCTGCGCGCGGCGCTGCCCGATGCGCTCGATGCGGCGGGGCTGTCTGGGGCGGATTTCTCCGCCACGCTCAGCGAGGGTCTGCATGACCAGATCGTGCAATGCCTGAAAGGGCTTTTGCCGGAGCCTTCAAAATGAGCGAGCAGCTTGCCGAGATCGAAGCGCGGATCGGCAGTATCCGCACGCTCGCCTCGGTGATCCGGGCGATGCGCGCCATCGCGGGCGCACGCGTGCGCCAAACAGAGGGAGAGCTTGCCTCGGTGGATCTGCACGCGGCGACGGTGAGCCGTGCGCTCGACCGGGTCCTGTCGCTCGCGCCCACACCGCCCAAACCCGAAGGGCCGCCGCTCACCGTTCTGTTTCTGGCCGAGCAGGGCTTTGCGGGATCGTTCAACGCCCGGCTTCTGAGCGAGTTGGGCGCGCCGCCCGGCGGTCTCGTCGTGATCGGCACGCGCGGCGCGGCGCTGGCCGCCGAGCAAGGCCTGAATGCGCTTGCGCAGTTCCCCCTGCCCTCGCACGGCCCGGCGGTTCCGCCCTTCGCCGACCGGCTGGCCGAGACGCTGCTGCAACTGGCGGGCCGCGCCCCGATCGACGCATTCTACGCCCAGACGGAGGATGGCAGCTGGAAAGCCCGCCGCCGCCGTATCTTCCCCCGCCCGACCCGGTCGACCCCGCCCCCAAGCCAGCCGCCCCTGCTGACGCTGCCGCCCGCGCAGCTTTGCGCGTCGCTCTTTGCCGAGCTGCTGCATGCGGAGCTGTGCCGCGTGGCGTTGCATGCCACGGCGGCGGAAAACACCGCCCGGATGCTCGCCATGGCGTCCGCCCAGGGAATGACCGAACGCAAGCTCGACGCGCTGCAACAGACCGCGCGGATTTCGCGCCAGGAGTCGGTGACGACCGAGATTCTGGAGCTGTCGGCCGGCGTCACGTCCAGCTGAGATGTGCCCCCACCGCCCCGCCGTACACAGGCATCGCTTGAAAAGCGCGCCCGCATGCAACAAGACTTGGGCTCGAGCAGAAACGAGGCCGATGTGACGCAAGAGATGTCCCCCGAGGCGCAACCCGGGTCGGGAGATGACCCGATCGACATGCGGATCATGGCGATTTTTCCCGAGTTGACCCCCAGCGAGAAACGCCTTGCCGAGGTCGTGCTCGAAGCGCAGTCGACCCTGTCGAGCTATACGGCTGCGGAGCTGGCCGAGAGCGCGGGGATTTCCTCTGCCACGGCGGCGCGCTTCTTCAAGCGGCTGGGCTATCGCAATTACAACGAGGCGCGGCTGCATTCGCGGCGCAACGGAAGCTGGGGCTCGCCGCTGAGCGAGTTGAGCGACGGTACCGAGCCGGGACAGCTCGCCGATCACTTCGCGCAGGATATGCAGAACCTGACCCGCAGCACCGAGATTCTGTCCGAAGACGCCGTGAGCGACGCGGTCGAGCATCTCGCCTCGGCGCGCCGGATCTGGGTGCTGGGCTACCGGAATTCGCGGGCGCTTGCGATCTATGCCCGCGCCCTGCTGCTCAATCTGAAATCGGACGTGCAGCTTCTGCCCTATGAGGGCGCCTCGCTTGCCGAGGATGTCGCGGGGTTCGCGCCGGGCGATGTGCTGCTGGCGATCGGGCTGCGGCGCAGGCCGCGCGCGCTCGGCGAGGTGATGACGGTCGCGCGCGAGGCGGGCATCCCGACGATCCTGATCGGCGACCCCACCGTGGCGCAGACCGCGCGGCACGCGACGATCACCCTGCGCTGCCACAATCGCGGGCAAGGCATCTTCGACAGCACGGTCGTCGCGATGAGCCTGATCAACTTTCTCTGCTCGAGTCTGGTGGACTCGCTCGGCCCCGAAGTGCGCGCCCGACTCGCCCGGATCGAGGACCTTCATGCGCGGTTCGACGACCTCGGCCCGCCCCCGGAGAGCCTTGAGGCGCTCACCAAGGCTGCAAAACAGGAGAAATAGCGCCCAAAAACTGCGCACAGCTCGAATGAAAGCGTATTTTCATTTTTAGGATTTTGTGAAATAATTCTTTCCTGCGAAGGTGACCTCGCCATCTCATGCAGCGAAAGGATATGCCATGGATCGCCGACTATTCCTGAAATCTGCGCTTGCGGGCACCGCTCTCGGGGCGTTCGGCCCGGCGGGACGAGCGCTGGCCGCGACCGATCTTCTTTGGATGACCTGGGAGAACCTCGCGAAAGACGACTATCTCGCGCCCTTCCTCGACAGCCATGACGTCGACCTGACCAAAACCTTCATCGGCACCGATGACGAGCAATTCGCGAAACTGCGCGCCGGCGGGGCCTCCTCGGTGGACCTGATCACGCCCGGCCTCGACAAGGTTTCCTACTACACCGCCTCGGACCTTCTGCAGCCGATCGACTTCGACAAGGTGCCGAACGCGAAGCTCCTCTACGACACGTTCAAGAAGACCGATCTGGGCAATACGGACGGCCAGACCTACGGCATCCCCTTCTATTGGGGCATCAACCCGATCGTCTATCGCGCCGACCTGATGGATGAAGAGCCCGACTGGTCGGTCTTCTTCGAGGGCGACAAATACAACGGCAAGCTCGCGATGCGCGACTACGCGCTCGAAGGGATCATGATCGCCGCGATGTATCTGGGCATTCCGCGCGACGAAATGTTCACGATGGACGACAAGCAGCTCGCCGAAGTGAAAAAGGTGCTGATGATCCAGAAGAGCAAGCTGCGCACCTACTGGAACTCGATCGGCGACCTGACCAACCTCTTCGCGACCGGCGAAGTGGTCTGCGCCTTCTCCTGGGTGCCGCCCTATTACGACCTGAAGGAAAAGGGTCTCGACATGGGCATGGCCAAGCCCAAGCAAGGCGTCATCGGCTGGTGCGACACGATCGCCGTGCCCAAGGGCGTCGAGGGCGCGCGCCGGGACTCGGTCTTCGAACTGGTCAACTACCTGCTCGGCCCGACCTACGGCAAAATGCTCGCTTATGGCGGCCCCTATGCGCAATCGACCTCCGCCGCGCGCGACGAGATCGACGAAGCCCAGCAGGAAAAGATCTTCATCAAGGACCTGTCGGTGATGGATAACTTCGTCTGGAAGCAAAATCCGCCGCGCTACAACGACTGGGTCGCACTCTGGAACGAAGTGAAGGCCAGCTAAGAATGACCGAGGCAGGTTCCGGGCCGACGGGTGGGCAGGGGCAGACAATGCCCCTGCTCCGCGCGCGTGCCCTGTGTAAGACATATGGCACCGTGCAGGCCGTGCGCGGTGTGAATTTCCGGCTCGACGAGAATTCCTACGTCACGCTGCTGGGGCCTTCGGGCTGCGGCAAGACCTCGATCCTGCGCATGATCGGCGGGTTCGAGGAGGTGAGCGAGGGGATGCTCGAGCTTGACGGCAAGAAGATCAACGACGTGTCCGCAAGCGCCCGCCCGATCAACACTGTTTATCAAAGCTATGCCCTCTTCCCGCATCTGAGCGTGCTCGAAAACGTGGGCTTCGGGTTGCGCTACAAGGGGCTGAGCCGCAAGGAAGAGCGCGAAAAGGCCCGCGCGGCGCTGGAAACCGTGCAAATGACCGCGATGGCGGATCGTCGCCCGCGCCAGCTCTCGGGCGGGCAGCAACAGCGCGTGGCGCTGGCCCGCGCGATTGCCAACGAGCCGCGCCTGCTGCTGCTGGACGAGCCGCTTTCCGCGCTCGACCGGCGGATGCGCAAGGACATGCAGATCGAGCTGAAAGACCTGCAGCGTCGGCTGAAAATGACCTTTCTTCATGTCACCCACGATCAGGAAGAGGCCTTCGCGCTCTCGGATTGGATCATCGTGATGCGGGACGGGATCATCGAGCAACAAGGCGCGCCGGATACGATCTATCGCCGCCCCGAGACCGCTTATGTGGCCGATTTCATAGGAGGCGCGGCCTGCGTGCCGGGCAAGATCACCGACACCGCCATCGGCGCCTATGAGATCGAGACCCCCTTGGGCCAGTTCGCGACACCCGGCGTGCGCGGTCTCAAAGCCGGCTCCCCCGCCGTGCTGTGCCTGCGCCCCGAGCAACTCTTCCTCGACCCGCAGGGCCGGATTTCCGCGCGCGTGACCCATGCCGTTTATCGCGGCGCGGAGTGGCTCGTCGAAGCCGAGGCCGCGGGCATAACGCTGGCGCTGACCGTAGGCAATGACGACGTACCCGAGATTGGCGCGGAGATCCGCATCGGTTTCGACCCGGCGCAGGTCTGGATCGCGCGGACCGAGGCCGAACAGAAGGCGGACCGGGCCACGGAGGCCAAGCCATGAGCCTGCGCGTCGGCACGCTCCTCGCCGCCCCGGTGACGGCCTTCCTGCTGGCGCTTTGCGTGGCGCCGCTGCTGATCCTCTTCGCCTACAGCTTCTTCAGCGTCGATTTCGTCGCGATCTCCTACGACCCGTCTTTCGCGAATTACGCAAAGATCGCAGGCTCTGCGACCTATCGCGGGCTGATCCTCAAGGCCTTCGGCTCGGGCGCGCTGGTCGTCGCGATAACCGCCGTGATCGGCTACCCGGTCGCGTGGTTCCTCGCCAAACGTGCGGGTGCGATGAAATCCGCGCTGCTGACGCTGCTGCTCGTGCCGCTTTACTCCGGCGATCTGGTGCGGGTGTTCGCTTGGCGCGTGCTTCTGGGCGCCGAGGGGGTCATCAACCGCTCGCTGATCTGGGCGGGTGTCACCGACGCGCCCATTCAGGGGCTGCTGTTCTCGCCCCTCGCGACCAATATCGCGCTGACCTACAACTACCTGCCCTTTATGGTGATCGGGCTATGGCTCGCCTTCGAGAACCTCGATGACCCGTGGCTGGAAGCCGCCGCCGATCTGGGCGCGCGCAGCCCCAGCCGCTTCGCCCGCGTGACCCTGCCGCTGACCTTCCCCGGCCTTGTCGCCGGTGGGCTGATGGTCTTCGTGATGGTGGTCGGCGATTACCTCACACCGCAGCTGCTGGGCGGGGCCTCGGGGATCACCGTGATCTCGGCGATCAACGACCTCTTCGGGACCGCGTTCGACTGGCCGCTGGGCTCGGCCATCGCCTGGACGATGCTCGCGATCCTGATGGCTTTCTTCGCCGTGGGCGCGATGCTGATCCGCCGCTCCAGCCTTGTGGGAGGGTCCTGAAATGTCGCGCCTCTCCACGCTTTGGGTCTGGGCGGTCTTCGCCTTCATGTATTTGCCGATCGCGATGATCGCGCTGTTTTCGGTCAACGATTCCAAGATCATGTCCCTGCCCTTCTCGGGCTTCACCCTGAAATGGTACGCCGAGGTGATGGGCGACGGGCGTCTGGGCGGGGGCTTCCTGACCACGCTCAGCGTCGCCTTCCCCGTCGCGATCTGCGCGACGCTTCTGGGCGGGCTCGCAGCGCTTGCGATCAGCTTCTACCCGATGCGCGGTCGTGGCATCTTCGCGGTGCTGCTGCTCGCGCCTTTCCTGATCCCGAAGCTGATCCTCGCCGTGGCGCAGCTGATCATGTTCAACGAGACCGGGGTGGAGCGCAGCCTGCTCACGGTGATCGCCGCGCAGACGGTGATCGTGCTTCCCTTCTCGACGCTGGTGATCGCCTCGGTGCTGATCCGGATCGACCGCGGGCTGCTGGAAGCGGCCGCCGATCTGGGGGCCTCGGGCTTTTCGGCCTTCCGCCGGGTGGTACTGCCGCTGATGGCCAACGGGCTGATGGCGTCGTGGGTCGTGGCCTTCGTGCTGTCCTCGGCCGAATACGTCCTGACCGCTTTCGTCTCGGGCCGCGCGCAACCGCTTTCGGTGCTCGTCGCCTCCGACTTCCGCTTCGCGCTCTCTCCCTCACTCAACGCACTCGCCGTGATGATCGTCTTCGGCAACATCGCCCTCGTGGCGCTGGCCGAGCTGATCCGCCGCCGCGCCTCCAAGACGGGGGCCTGAGCGCGATGACCAACCACAAGGACCCCACCATGATTTTCGAAAATGCCCTCGGAGAGGGGCAATCCAACGAGCTCATTCTGAACCCGCATTACGACACCGCGAAAGGCTATGGGCCCAAGCAGGAGGCCGTTCTGAACGACGCCGCCTTCGATCTGGCCAAGCGCACGATTTCTTCGTGGGAGGGCTACGCGCCGACGCCGCTCGTCTCGCTGCCCGCAATGGCGGCAAAGGCGGGCGTGGCCGAGATTCAGTTCAAGGATGAGGGCGGGCGCTTCGGTCTCGGCAGCTTCAAGGCTTTGGGCGGCGCCTATGCGGTGCTGCGGCTTCTGGCCCGCGAGATCGCGAAGGCGAAAGACATCCCCGAACCCAGCGCCGAAGACATCGTGGCAGGCGAATATGCCGATATCGTCTCGCAACTGACCGTCTGCTGCGCCACCGACGGCAATCACGGGCGCTCGGTCGCATGGGGCGCGCAACGCTTCGGCTGCCGCTGTGTGATCTTCATCCACGCTACGGTTTCCGAGGGCCGCAAGGAGGCCATCGAGGCCTATGGCGCCGAAGTTCGCCGCTGCGCAGGCAATTACGACGATAGCGTCCGCGAGGCGCAGGAAACCGCAACGCGCGAAGGCTGGTTCGTCGTCTCCGACACTTCCTATCCGGGCTATACCGAGATTCCGAAAGACGTGATGCAGGGCTACGAGCTGATGGCGGCGGAAGCGGCCGATACGCTTGGCACCCCGCCCACCCATATCTTCATCCAGACCGGCGTCGGCGGGCTGGCGGCGGCGGTCGCGGCACAATTCGCGCGTCGTTACGGCCCCGAGGCGCCGCGCGTGATCCTCGCCGATCCCGACCAATCGGCCTGCTGGCTCGAGACGATCCGCGAAAGCAAACCCACCGCCGTCGAGGGCGATCTGGACACGCTGATGGCAGGTCTGGCCTGTGGCGAGGTCTCGCTGCTGGCGTGGGACGTGCTGGAGCCACTGACCTTCGCGGTGATGTCCGTCGCCGACCCCGATGCCGTTGCGGTGATGCGCGCGCTGGCCAATCCCGAGGGGAGCGATCCGCCCGTGGCCGCCGGAGAATCCGCCGTGGCGGGGCTCGCCGCCTTCCTTGCCGCCACCGAGAATGATGAGGCGCGCGCAGCCCTCGGGATCGACGCAAACTCCCGCATCCTGTGTTTCGGCACGGAAGGCGACACCGACGCCGCGCTGTTCAAAACCCTCGTCGGTCGCAGCGCCGCCGAAGTTCGGGGCGCGGCATGAGTATCGCGATCGACATCGAGCGCCTGATGGCGCGACTGGAACGGCTGGGACAGATCGGTGCCCTGCCCGGCGGCGGCGTGAAGCGCCTCGCACTTTCCCCTGAAGACGCCGAAGGCCGCGCCCTCGTGATGCGCTGGATGCGCGAGCTGGGCCTCGAGATCACCACGGACGTCATCGGCAATTGCTGGGGCATCCGCGCGGGCGAGGAAGACGGCCCGCCGGTCGTGATGGGTTCGCATATCGATACGGTAGCGACGGGCGGCCTCTATGACGGCAGTCTCGGCGTGTTGGCCGGGCTGGAAGTGATCGAGGCGCTCAATGCGGCCGGCGCGCGCACCCGCCGCCCCGTTGCGGTCGCGTTCTTCACCAATGAGGAAGGCGCGCGCTTCGCCCCGGACATGATGGGCTCGGGCGTGGCGCAAGGCGCGCTGCCGCTCGACGAGATGCTGGAGGTGGAAGGCATCGACGGGGTGCGCCTGCGCGATGCGCTCGCCGCCATCGATGCCGCAGGCCGCGCCCCGGTCGGCGCGCTGAAACCCCATAGCTATCTGGAGCTGCATATCGAGCAGGGCCCGGTGCTGGAGACCGAGGAGCTGCAGATCGGCGTCGTCACCGGCGTGCAGGGCATTTCCTGGACCGAGATCACCGTCACGGGCGCCTCGGCCCATGCGGGCACGACGCCGATGGCGCTGCGCCATGATGCAGGCGCGGTGGCGGCCCGGATCTCGGTCGAGGCGCAGCAGATCGCCGCCGATCACGGACCGCCGCAGGTCGCGACCGTGGGTCGGATGCGCGTCTCGCCCGATCTGGTGAACGTGGTCCCGCAGGAAGCGGTGATGACCGTCGATCTACGCCATACCGACGAGGCCACACTGCAAAAGGCCGAGACCCGGCTCTGGCGCGCAGCACAAGATTTCGCACGCGCCGGCGGATGCGCGATCACCCGCCGGACGCTGGCCCGCTTCGAGCCGGTGGAGTTCGACCCCGCGCTGGTCGACAGCGTCGAGGCCGCCGCCCACGCCCGCGGGCTGGGCCATCGCCGGATGCCCTCGGGCGCAGGCCATGACGCGCAGATGTTCGCGCCCAATTGCCCTTCGGCCATGATCTTCGTGCCTTCGCAGGACGGGGTCAGCCACAACATTCACGAATATACCGCCCCCTCGGACATCGCGGGCGGGGCACAGGTGCTGATGGATGTCGTCTGCCAGCAGGCGGAGCTTCAGAACGCGCCCGAATTTCAAACGATCGAGACAGGACAATTGCCATGACCCGCAAATTCATTGCCGCCGCCGCACAGCTTGGACCGATTGCGCGTGACGAGCCGCGCGCCTCCGCCGTGGCGCGGATGCAGAAGCTCTTGATCGACGCCCATCGGCGCGGCGCGGAACTGGTCGTCTTTCCCGAACTGGCGCTGACCACCTTCTTCCCGCGCTGGCTGATCGAGGACGAGGCCGAGCTCGACGCGTTCTACGAGACCGAGATGCCGAATGCGGAGGTGCAGCCGCTGTTCGATACCGCCCGCGAGCTCGGCGTCGGCTTCTATCTCGGCTATGCGGAAATCGCCTACGAGAACGGCCAGAAGCGCCGGTTCAACACCTCGATCACCGTCGACAAGGCTGGCCAGATCATCGGCAAATATCGCAAGATCCACCTGCCCGGCCATCCGGAATATGAAGACTGGCGCCCCTTCCAGCATCTGGAGAAGCGCTATTTCGAGCATGGCAATCTGGGCTTTGGCGTCTTCGACGGGTTCGGCGGCAAGCTGGGTATGTGCCTGTGCAACGACCGCCGCTGGCCCGAGACGTTCCGCGTGCTCGGTCTGCGCGGGGCGGAACTGGTGATGCTGGGCTACAATACGCCGGTGCATTACCCGCTCGCGCCCGAGCATGACCACCTGCAGGACTTTCACAACCACCTGTCGATGCAGGCGGGCGCTTATGCGAACGGGTGCTGGGTAATCGGCACCGCGAAAGCAGGGCGCGAAGAGGGCTGCGACCTGATCGGCGGCACGTGCATCATCGCGCCCACCGGCGAGATCATCGCCAAGACCCAAGGGTTCGGCGATGAGTTGGCGATGGCCGAAATCGACCTCGACCGCTGCCGCGAGCTGCGTGAGAACGTCTTCAACTTCGCGCTTCACCGCGAGCCGGACGACTACCGCGACATCTGTGCGGGATAAGAAAGTCGATGAGGGTGTGGGCTACCGATCAGTGCAGCGGCGCATTCGAGGCCGCGAGCTGTTCCGCATAGGCGCCCCGAACCTTGAGCGACGAGAGCATCGGCTGGGACTGCATGATGTATCCCTCGAGGAAGGTGACAAGGGCGATGCGCCACCGGCGTTCGATCTCGATATAGGGATCGGAGGTCGCGAAGGAACTCACGTTGACGGACACCGAGAATTTCTGCGGATCGAAAGTCGCGCGTTGGTCGAGCAATTCGGAGCGCAAGGCCGGGGTGAACACCTTTTCCGGCTGCGCCAGTGTCGCCAGACCTTTCAAGTCGATCGAGTCGCCGAGAGCGTCACGGGTGTCGTCCTGGAAATTAAGGGAGAATTTGCCCACTTCAGCCACACCGCGCTCATCAAGCTTAACCAACAATTCAAGCGACACGTGTTTAACATTCATAATCAATACCTCCGTTGGACGCGAGTGGCTCCGAATGGACCTGTGCGGCTCGCCTACGACGGCTGGATCACATGCAAGAGCGGCGATGTTGTGACTTGAATTGGGCAACTATGTCAAAGTTAGTTTCTGACGCTGCGTGACCTTTCGAGCCGACGATCAGGTCTCCATCTGCGGGGCCTGCCATCGAGAAATACCCTTGCGGCAATCTCCCGCTCATGTGCGCCGGGAAATCCTCTGCGTGGCGCCGCTGCGTCAGTGGCACTAAATACATCCGCAGCAACAGAAAAATATTGCCGCGACCACGGTGCACCTCAAATAGTTGAACTGGTCCGTTCACTTTGAGGGCCCGAGTCGTTTTGAAAGGAACCCGACATGCAAAACCCGATGAAGAAAAAGGCCGTGCTCGCTCTGGTCGCATGCTGCGCCATGGGCATTCTGGCCGCCTGCAGCCAAACCGAAGTCACGGCGACCGCTGCAAACGTTCCGAACATGAAGGCGAACATCGAAAACCCGATGTAAGCGATCGGAGCCTTTTCGCAGCTCCGAAGCCGACCCGCTACTGACGCGCCCTCTCGACATCCGCGAAGAGCGCGTCAGGAGCGATGCCGCGTTTCTCCGCACTGGCGCGGACGGCCTCCTGCAGTGACTTGCTACGGCTCAGCAGGCGACGGAAGCGGGCTTCGTCCAATTCCAGAAGAGTCGACGGGGTGATCGCGCGCACTTCGGTCCTGCGCGTCCGTCTCATCAGGATCGACAGCTGACCGAACATCTCGCCGCGACCCAGCCGCCACGTCTGGTTGGCCGCCTCCACCTCGACGGCCCCGGAGGCGATGAAGAAGACGCTTTTCGCGACGCTGTCACGGCCGAGAATGACCTCCCCCGCATTGGCGTGCCGCGCCTTGAGCAAACGGCTCAAGCGTTTCTGGTCCCGGGCATCGAGACCGGAGAACAGCGGAAACTGCCGCACGAGTTCGATGCGCCGCAGCGCGATATCGAGCTTGGGGCGATCCTCCGCGCGCGACCGCTTCTGCGCAAGGGCGGCCCGGAGCTTGGTGTAGACCTCATCGCCGATCAGGCCGTCTTCGCGCATCGTCTCGTATTCGCGCTCCTCCAGCCGCAGCGCGGTCCGGCGAATGATGCGCCGTTCGAGCTCTTCGGCGTAGCCGGGATATTGCAGACGCAGCCCCTGCAGCGCGGTTTCGACGATTTCGATGCGGCGCGACAGCAGGTCAGAGAGCAGGTCGCTCACGCGCTTGCCATGAATGCGGCGGATGCGGCCGCTGATGAAGCCGCCGAGATCGCGCAGTACCAGCCGCTGCGACAGGAGCATCTCGAACCGGTCCGCCGTCATCCGCGCGAGGGGGCGCGACAGGTGGAGGCGGCGATGCAGGATATTCGCGACGCGGAAGCCGAAGCCATATTTGACGCTGCGCCGCGCGATCCGGTTATAGCCGTGCCGCCCGTCCGCGCGTGCGCCCTCGATCAGACGGTCGGCGTTCGACAGAACCTGTTCGGCGATGCGAGAGGCGATCGTCCGCTCCCGCACCCGCATCAGAATGGTGTCGCGTTCATGGCCAGCGAGCGCGATAAGCCCCAGGGTGATACGGTCGCGGTCATGGATGTCCTGACTGTCATCGGCGGCCTTGACCGCGCCCTCCAGCCGCTCCCCGAACCGCTTGGCCTCGGACCGGACGACGTCTCGGCTGAGTTCGTAGTTCTCGGTGGTCCGCGCGAGGTCTTCGCGCACTTTCTGCAGCGAGACGGCGACCACCTGACGCGATAGCGCATCGTCGATCGGCGACAGCCGGTCGAGCCCCAGCCGACCGATGATCCAGCGCAGCGTGGTGCCCTGCCCGATCAGTGTGAATAGCGTAAAGCCGGTGGCGAGAATGCCGACCATGCGCTGAACCTCGTCGGGGACGCGGAAACTCTCGGTCACGGCCAGCGCCAGCGCGAGCGTCACCGCCCCACGCAATCCGCCCCAGAGGATGGCGACCCGATAGGGCCGCTCGACCGTGGGTGAGACCCGCAGCGCCGTGAGAAGTGGCAGAAGCCCGAACAGGATCACCGCGCGCGCGAAAATGGACGCGAGGACCACGACACCGACGAGGGCGACATCCCCGATCCGGATTTCCTCCAGAAGTCGCGGGATCAACAGCGCCGCGAGAACGAAGATGAGGGCCCCCGCCCAATGCGCCAGGACGCCCCAGAGCTCGCGCAGATTGATCCATGTCTGCGGTTGCAGACGTCCGGGCCCGGTCAGGTTCAGCGTCAGACCGGCGGCGACCACCGCAATGACACCCGAGGCACCGATGCTTTGCTCCGCGCCGATATAGGCCAGGTAAGGAAGCGCCACCGAGATCGAGAGCTGGGCAAGCTCATGGCGCCGGAAGAACGACATCATCCCGACGGCGATCCGCGCGACCAGCCAGCCCGTGAACGCGCCGCCGAGGATGAGATACGGAAACCGGGCGAGTGCGTCGCCCAGCTTCGGATCGGGCACGCCCATCATCACGAAGCCCATGAAAAGCCCGAACAGCGCAATCGCCGCCGCATCGTTGAGCAGGCTTTCCCCTTCGATGATCCGCGACAGCCTGCGCGGGGCAGAGATCGAGCGGAAGATCGAGACGACGGCGGACGGGTCGGTCGTGGACACGATCGCGCCGATGAGCAGGCACGCGGTGAGCGGGATCGAACTGACCCAGGACAGCGCGTAACCGACGCTGAGGGTGGCCGCGACGACCGCCACCACCGCGAGCATCAGGATGGGAACCCAGTCGTCCAGCATCCTGCGCAGGTCCATGCCCAGCGTCGCCTGAAACAGCAGCGTGGGCAGGAACACGTAGAGAAACACGTTCGAGCGGATCGGAAGGTTCAGGATCGCTTCCGCCACCGGATTGAGCGCGTCGGTCAGCTCGGTCCGGAGGAAGAACACAGCCGCCACACCGATGAGAATACCGATGCCCGCAAGGATCACACTGAACGGAAGACGCAGCCGCGCCGCCAATGGCTCCGCCACCCCGATGACGAGGAAAAGCGACGCGACAATCGTGGTGATGACGACGATATCCATTCAGTCGAAATACCACGTTGATCGGGGGACGCACGGGGAATTGAAAGGTTTGGACACTTTGCGATCGGGAGACAAGCACGCCCCCGCCGAGAGAGGTGGGGGCGCTTAATGGACGTTAAGTCAGATCAGGCGACGAGTTTCGCCGTCATCTCGACGAGGCGTTTCGCCTGATGGGCGATCGCGGCCTTGCCAGCCTCGTCGACGCCCCCGGCATTGGTCGAGAAGCCGTAGGGGTTGCCGCCCGCATTGAAGATCGCCTCGTCGGTATAGCCCGGCGGAACGATGACGCAGCCCCAATGCATGGCCGTGGTGTAGAGGCCGAGGATGGTCGCCTCCTGCCCGCCATGCGCGTTCTGCGCGCTCGTCGTCGCGGTGAAGGTCTTGTTGGCGAGCTTGCCCGCGCCCCAGAGACCGCCCAGCGTGTCGATGAAAGCGCGCATCTGGCTTGCGGAGACGCCGTAGCGGGTCGGCCCGGAGAAGAAATAGCCTTCGGCCCATTCCATATCGTCGGCGGTCACTTCCGGAATATCGCTCATCTTCTCGAGCTGGTTCTTCCAAGCGTCCTGCCCCTCGACGACGGCTTTCGGGGCGGTCTCGGGAATACGACGCAGGCGCACCTCGGCCCCGGCTGCCTCGGCGGCTTCCGCAGCCGCCAGCGCGACGGCGTGGTTGGTGCCATAGGTGGAATAAAAGACGATTGCGATCTTCGGTTGTGCCATTTCTAACTCCTGTGTTGGGAAGGGTCTGAGGGGCAACGGCGCCCTCAGCCGTGTTTGATGAACGTGCCGTTGTTGAGTTCAGTCAGCGCCTGACGCAGTTCGTCTTGCGTGTTCATGACGATGGGGCCGTGCCATGCGACGGGCTCCTGGATCGGACGGCCGGTCATCAGCAGGAAGCGGAGACCTTCGTCCCCGGCCTGCACCGTGATCTCGTCGCCCGCGCCGAAGCGGACCAGCGTGCGGTTGCCGGTCATGTCGCGGATATTCAGCTCCTGCCCGCGATACTCCTTCTCGACCTTGATGCCGACGGGATCGCTGGCGTCGCGGAAGGTGCCGGAGCCTGCAAACACATAGGCGAGCGCATTGGAGTGCGTGTCGACCGGCAGCACCTTGCGGCGTCCTGCGGGGATCGACACGTCGAGCAGCATGGGATTGGCGGCGATACCGTCGACCGGGCCGGTCTTGCCCCAGAACGAGCCGATGATGACCTTGACGGTCGTGCCGTCATCGTCGCCCTCGATCGGGATGTCGCTGCCGGTGATGTCCTGATAGCGCGGCGCCGTCATCTTGAGCGCGCCGGGCAGGTTCGCCCAAAGCTGAAACCCGTGCATCTGCCCCTTGGCATTGCCCGAGGGCATCTCCTGATGGACGATGCCGGAGCCAGCCGTCATCCATTGCACGCTGCCCGCGCCGAGAAGACCGCGATTGCCGAGGGAATCCGCGTGCTCCACCTGGCCGTCGAGCACATAGGTGATCGTCTCGATGCCGCGATGCGGGTGCCACGGGAAGCCCTTGGAATAAAGCCGCGGATCGTCGTTGCGGAAATCGTCCATCATCAGGAACGGATCGGTCAGCGACGGGTCGCCGAAGCCGAACACGCGATGAAGATGAACGCCAGCGCCTTCGAGCGCGGGTTGCGCTTGGCTGGTGGCCGAGACAGGTCGAAAGGTCATGGGAGCCTCCAAATATCGTTGGTGATAGTGTGGGGCTTCCCGTGGAAATTTGAACTAGCGAAGGTCCCGCATGTCCTGTGCGCAAGCGCGCAGACGGGCAAAGGTTCCGCAAAAAGAACCGGGCCACCCTTCGGCAGCCCGGTCTTCTTTTGCCTTAGCTGACCCTCTCGGGATCAGATGTTACCCTTGGACAGCTCCCCGGCGATGAAATCCGCCTGCCGGATCGCGAGCGCCACGATGGTCAGCGTCGGGTTCTCCGCGGCCCCCGTCGTGAATTGCGAGCCGTCCGAGATGAACAGGTTCGGCACGTCATGGGTCTGGCCGTGCTTGTTCACCACCCCGTCGCGCGGGTTCTCGGACATCCGATTGGTGCCGAGGTTATGCGTCGACGGATAGGGCGGCGTCGGCAACGTCCGGGTCGCACCCACCGCCTCGTAGATCGCCTTCCCACGAGCATAAGCGTGATCGCGCATCGCCCGGTCGTTCGGGTGATCGGTGTAGTTCACGTTGGCCACCGGCAGCCCGTAGGCGTCCTCGACCGAGTGATTAAGGGTGATGCGGTTGGTCTCCTGCGGCATGTCCTCGCCGACGATCCACATCCCGGCCATGTTCTCGTAGCTGTCGAGCGCCGAGGTGAACTCGCGCCCCCAGCCGCCCGGATCGAGGAAGGCCGCCATGAAGGGCAGACCGAGGCTGAGCGTCTCCAGCTCATAGCCACCCACGAACCCGCGCGAGGGATCGTGGCGCGCCTCGTCGCGGACAATGCCCGCCATCGTTGTGCCGCGCCACATCTTCACCGGCTTGTCGAAGACGCCGTAGACCGAGCCCGTGGTGTGACGCATATAGTTGCGCCCCACCTGCCCCGAGGAGTTCGCAAGCCCGTCGGGGAACATCGCCGAATGCGAATTGAGGAGCACGCGCGGGCTCTCGATCGAATTGCCCGCGACGCAGACGATCTTGGCCTTCTGCATCTGCAGATTGCCCTCCTTGTCGAAATACTCGACGCCGGAGGCCATGCCCTGATCGTCATGCAGGATGCGGGCGACGTGGCAGTGATCGCGCACCTCCAGATTGCCCGTCGCCTCGCCGCGCGGAATATCGGTGTAGGCCGACGACCACTTGGCGCCCCATTTGCAGCCCTGGAAACAGAAGCCTGTCTGCTGGCACGACATCCGGTCGTCATAGTCGATCGAGTTGATCGCCATATGACCGGTATTCACTTCCTCGTAGCCAAGCGACTTCGCGCCTTTCTCCAGCACCTTGAAGTTGTTGTTGCCCGGTAAGCCCGGACGGTCGCCGGTGCGGGTCACACCCAGCTTCGCTTCCGCCTTGTCGTAATAGGGCGCAAGCTCCGCCGGATCGATCGGCCAGTCGAGCAGGTTCGCCCCGTCGACATTGCCATAATGGGTCTTCGTCTTGAACTCGTGGTCCTGAAAACGAAGGCTCGCCCCGGCCCAGTGGATCGAGGTGCCGCCAACCGCTTTCACGATCCACGCGGGCAGACCCGAGAAGTCCTTCGCCACCCGCCAGTGGCCGCTCGTGGTGCGCGGCTCGGTCCAGGCGAGCTGGCCGAAGCTTTCCCATTCGTCGTTGATGTAATCCTCGGGCAGATAGCGACCGCCTGCCTCGAGCGCCACGACCTTGACGCCCTTTTGCGCCAGCTCGTTTGCCAGCACGCCGCCGCCCGCGCCGGTGCCGATGATGACAACGACGCTGTCGTCGCTCAGATCAAATTTCGCAACCATGTCTGCCTCCCTTACAGCCAGTCGATGTCGTCAAAACCGCGGTTGATGTAGCCGCCCTTGGAATAGGACTCGCCCTCGTAGCCGAAGATCGGCCAGACCGCTTTCTGGTTGTAGAGACCTGTCACCAGACCACCCCGGATCTTCTGGAAGAAGGGGCTCTCCTCCATGCCCCGCAGGATCGCGACGCGATCCTTCTCCCAGCCCGTCTCGAGGTAATTCGCGAAACCCTTGCCGCGCGCCGCCGCATCGAGCGCGGCAATCCCCGCTTCTATCTCATCGGCCGTATCGGCAGTGTCGTAGCCCTTCACCGCGATGACATAATACTGGTCGTCGACCTTGTCGTGCGGGTAGATATCGCGCGCCATCTGCACGAGCGTCGCGAAGATCGTGGGCTTGAGCGCCGAGAGCTCGGTGGCCCAGGCGGCATTGCGCGCCGCCATGAACCCCGAACCCACGACGAAGCTCGCCCCTGCCGCGGTAGCCCGCGCCAGAAGCTGCCGTCTGGTCAGCCCTTTCGAGCTTGCCTTGGTGGTCATTGTCGTCTCCTCCCTGATGTCTCCCTTAGGAAAATCTCACTTGAAGCGGCCTTCGCGCGCGAGCACCTCGATCTGGTATCCGTCCGGATCGGCCACGAAAAAGAACTTCGCGACGACCTCCCCTGCCGGCGCGAATTCCACGAGTTTGCGAGGCGCGAGGCCCTCCGCCTCGAAGCGTTTGTGTTCGGCTTCGAGATCATCGACCGAGACCGCGAAATGGCCGTAGCCATCGCCGAGGTCATAGGGCTCGGTCCGGCCCTTGTTGACGGTGAGTTCCAGTTCGAACTCGCTTTCGGGATTGCTCAGATAGACGAGCGTGAAATCCGGCAAGTCGAGACGGTCGGCGACCTTGAGGCCGAAAGCCTTGTCGTAGAACGCGACCGAGCGGTCCTCGTCGAGGACACGGATCATGGAATGAATGGATTTTGCCACCGGTTGCTCCCGCTGTAGTGCTGTCAGTTGTCCTGAAAGCCTAGCAGCGGGCCCCGGTGGGGCGGGTAGTAGGTCTATACTACCCCATAAGAATGTTTGACGTCAGGCTTGCGCTTACTCTGCAGCGACCGCGAGCGGCGCGCGATCGTTCGAGATTTCCATGAATTTCAGGCACGCACAGCGCAGCAGCGACGTGAAGTTCGACGGCTCCCCGCGCAGCTCCAGCACTTCCGCATGCAGCGTCGAGATGAAGGTCGGCGTGGACACCCCATCGCGCGCGGCGATCTCGTCGAGAATGTCCCAGAACGCGTTCTCGAGCCGGATGCTCGTGCTTTGCCCGTTGAGCCGCAGCCTGCGCGTCTCGCTCGAATAACGCTCCGGGTCCTGACCGGCGAATACATGGCACATATCGTCTCTCCTCCCTCAGATCCGATTGCCGAGGCGAACCAAGATTCACCCGAGACTCAAGAATATGGTCAATCCGGGGCGGGTCAATCGTGTTGTGACAGGGGGGCTGGGCGCGTCGGGCTATGGGGTCGCCCCGAACCCTCCCACGAGGTCACGCACCACGCGCTCCGCCGCCGCCAGCGCGCCTTCCATGTAGCCGCCCATCTCGGGCGCGGTTTCCGAAGACGCGAAATGCACACGGCCCTCACGGAGCCCGCGCAGCACCGACGGCAGGCCGTAATCGGGGTGGAACCTGAGCGGTTCGAGATCGGCCTCCGTCGCCGTTTCGGGCGCGACGGCCCAGTCTTCGAGCGCATAGGTCAGCGGGTTGGCTGTCTCCGGTCCGAATATCCGGCCAAGCTGCTCGAGGGCGGCAGCTTTGACCACCTCCTCCTGCCCGATCCGCGCCCGCGCAGGCACGCCCAGAAAGCCGAACAGCGCCGCCGGCGTGCCGTCCCGCCCGGACGCATCGTGGATTTCCGCCAGAGGCCCGCGCTGGCTCATCGCGTCGCCCGACAGCCCGGCTTCGCGCCAGAACGGTCGCTCGTAGAGGGCAACGAATTTCGCGTGCCCTGCCATCCATGTCGGGATCGCGCGGAGCGCCTGCCTCTGCGCCTCGCTCAGCTGCGGCGCGAAAGACATCTGCGCCGCAACGCGGGGCGGCACGGCCAGCACGACATGCTCCGCCTCGCAGGCCCGACCGTCCTCAAGCGTGACCGAGGGCCCTGCCCCGATTTCGACAACGCGCGATCCGGGATGAAGCTGCGCGGCGGGAAGGGCGGCGGCGAGCGCATTCGTCAGCGCAACCATCCCGCCTTCGAGACGCCACGACCCCGCCATGCTGGCAAAGCCCATATTGCGGTGAACGTCGCCGCTCGCATCTTCCAACGACACCGCGCCGCGCGCGAACTGCTCGAACTTGCGCAGGTTCAGCGCCTCGGTGAGCGCGGCGATCCGGGGTTGGCCGGGCCAGAACCATGACGGGCCGAGATCAACCCTGCCCGTTGCGGTCTCAAGCCCCTTGATTCGACCGCCAAAGCGCGACCGCGCCTCGAACAGCTCGAAAGAGACACCGCGCGCGTGCAGATGCCGCGCGAGCGCCGAGCCCGCGAGCCCGCCGCCCACGATCGCTACCTGCGTTTTCATGGAAGCCTCGTCATTTTGAGAAATGGATTCCCATTACTGTTCCGGCGCGGCAACGAAGCGCAGATGCCCCGTCTTGATCCAGAACTCGGCGCCGCCCGGCCGGGCCTGAACCTGCAGCGGCTGATCCACGGGCAGGCGCAACCACGATCCCTTGCGCAGCGTGTCGCCGCCTTCGGACAGCGTCCCGCCCAGCACGAGCAACTCCATCCCACCCGGTTCATCGAGGGAAAGGGTCGCATCCGGCGCGAGCCGGAAATAGCGAACGATTTCGCGCGCGTCGCGATGAAGTTCAGCGCATTCGACGCCTTCGTCGGTCTGGATCAGATCGGCCCGCATATCCTTATGAAACTGATTGCGGTCGTCCGGGTCGAACTGCCAGAGCTTCACGAAGATCGTGCAGCCACCCTCCGATTCCGGCCGGTGCCGGGTCTGCGGCGGATTGCGCACGTAGGTCCCCGCCGGATAATCGCCGCTCTCATCCTGGAACACGCCTTCGAGCACGAGATATTCCTCGCCGCCGCCATGCGTATGCGCCGAGAAACTGTGCCCCGGGGCGAAGCGCACGATGCTCGTCGCCCGCGCCACCTCGTCGCCGATCCGGTCGAGCATCCGCCGCTCGACACCCGCCGACGGCGAGCCGTGCCAGTCGAGCGTGTCGGAATGAACGAGCACGCGCTCCGAGAATTCCGCGTTGATTTCCATGCCTCCTCCGAAATGTCTGCCCAGACCCGGGCTGGACTGTCGCTCCGTCGCCAAGCGGCGCGTAATTCGCAGCTATGCTCGGAAGGCAGAATTTCAAATGGAGCGGAGCCGCGAAGCCCCTCGACTATTCCACGCGGCGCAGATCATCGAGCTGAACCGAGATGACCTCGCTTGGATATTCCGCGGATTTCGGCAGGTCCGCGATCAACGTCGTCGGCCCGCTTCCGGCCTGCGCCACAGCCTGTCCGTCGGGACCAGCGATCACGGACTTGCCACCGAAGTCGATATCGCGATCAGGTCCGGCGTAATTCGCATAGACCACGACGGCCGCGTTCTCATTCGCGCGCGCCCGCACGAGCAGATCGGGGACGTGATCGTAGCCAACCGGGTTCGCCGTCGGCACGAGGATCAACTCGGCCTTCGCTCTCGCCAAGGTACGTGCGTGCTCCGGGAACTCGATGTCGTAGCAGATCAGCAGACCGGTCCGGACGCCATTCAACTCGAAGACGGGCGGCGTTTCCGTCCCGAAGGCGAAGCTCGCACGCTCCATCTCGCCAAAAAGCTGGATCTTGCGATAATGCCCGACCTGCGTGCCTGTCTTGTCGAGCACAGACGCCGCGTTGAACACATCATCGCCCAGCCGTTCGGCCCAGCCAAAACAGATTGCGCAGTCGTATTTGCGCGCGATATCGCCCATCGCGTTGCACCACTCTCCCCCGAGGGGCTGCGCCTGCGCGCGATGATCCTCGGGCCGATTGTAGCCGGGCAGGATCAGCTCGGGCAGTACGACAAGATCGACACCGAGCGAGGACAGGCCGCGCACCCATGCCTCGATGGCCGCAAATATCTGCGCCGGGTCAGAAGGAAGCGGATGCGGCTGAACAAGCGCGATTTTCATGTTTGTCTCCATTCTCGACAAACAAGCGTATCGCTTGCGCCACAGCCCGTCACCCTGCGCAAAGCCAGAAAACTCTGCCTAGGGGCGACTGGCGTCTGGAGAGAGTCGGTACGAAGGCGGCCGCGACGACCTGTTCAGTTCAATCAAGACAGGAGTTTCGCCTTGGCCTCCCGCAAAGCACGTGCCAGTTCGAGATAGCCGGCATTGCCATTATTGAGATGCATCAGCTCATAATGGTCCGCCCAGTGGTCGATCCGCGCGCGCGGCACCCGGTCCGACCACGCTCCTCTGCGCAGCCGGATGGCCCCGTCTTCGAGGCACTCTACTTCGATACGCGTTTCGATCATCACGATCTCCATCTCTAACTCATCAAGGACGCAAGAGGCTCGCGATACGGCCGGGGCCCTCTGAAAAATGACTTTTTGCGAATAGACAATTGTTGCGAATAACCCATTGGTAACAAAGGAATGCGACTCCGCGCATTGCGGATTTCCTCAGTTTTTTCCGCGGTAACAGCGAATTGACTCACGGCGTGCCGAAATACCCCCTGAGTTGAATGCTTAGCGGGTGGTCCAGCAGGGTCAATTTGGAGTGTCTGGCCTCCGGGCGAGAAGCGAAGCCCCCCGATTTGTGCTCCGACTTAGAGCGATCTGGATCTGGGAGCCGTGCGGCGCCCCCTCATGCCAGCATCAGCCCGGTTCGACCGCCATCAGACATCGGATGCCGCAACTGACCGCCTAAGCCGATCCTTCAAACCCTCTGCGCGAGAAACGCCGCAGCAAGATCCGGTGTGGCGATCTGGGGGTAATCCGCCTCGGCAATCGCGACGCCGAAGCGCTGGTTGAGCGCGATCACCAGATTCAGGATATCCATCGAGTCGAGTTCGAGATCGTCCTGCAGATGGTCCGAGCCCGCGATTTCGGCAGGGTCGAGGTCGGGGGCGACGCGCACGAGTTCCTCGATATAGGCGCTGCGGATTTCGTCTTCGGTCATAGCTCCTCCGGGGTTTGCAGCTTCGCGTCGATCGCGGTCAGGAATTTCGAGCCCAGCCGCCCGTCGCTCACGCGGTGATCCGCGGCGAGGGTCAGCGTCACGGCCTGCGCGGCGATCACCTTGCCATCGCGCACCAGCGGTTGCGGGCCGGGCGCACCGGCGGTGACGATGGCGACCTGCGGCGGCACGATGATACCGGCCATCGCCTCGACCCCGCTTTCGCCGAGCGCCGAGAAGGTCAGCGTCGCCATGCTCATCTCCGAGCTTTTGAGCCGCCCGGCACGCGCGCGCATCGTGAGGTCGCGCATCGCCTCCATCAAATCCTGCAGGCTCTTCTTGTCGGCATCGAGGATCGCGGGGGCCACGAGCCCGCCGCCCCGAAGCGCGATAGCCAGCCCAAGATGGATCGCCGAGGATGGCGTAAAGCCCTCTTTCCCGAAATGCCCGTTCACCGCCTTTTCCTCGCGTGCCGCCAGCGCCATGGCCTTCATCAAGAGCGCGCCCATCAGGATGCGCTCTTCGGGCGGGCGGTCCGCATTGGCGGCGCTCAGCCAATCGCTCGCAGCAGTGAGGTCGACCGTGTGAGTGACGTAGTAATGCGGGATCTCGCGTTTGGACCGGGCCATCGCGGCGGCGATCGCCTTGCGCATCTCGGCGAGATAGGCGCCGCGATTTTGCGCCGGGGACGTTGCCGCGGCGGGTTTCGTCGTCTCGACATCGGCGAGGACGATCGCGCCCCCCGGCCCGCTTCCGGTAAGGCTCTCTAGCGCGACCCCAAGTTCCGCCGCGCGCGCCTTGGCGGCAGGAGATGCGGCGATGCCTGCTGCGGTGGCGGCAGGCGGAGTACTTGGCGGCGCCGCTTCCGCCGCAGGCGCGGCAGGTTCGGCGTTGGTCTGCGGTGCGACTGGAGGCGCGGTCTGCGTTGGGGCCTCCGCAGCCTCCCCCGGCGCCTGAATAACGGCGAGCGGCGCGCCGACGGGCAGGTCTTGCCCAAGCTCTGCCATCAGCTTCTCGACCACGCCATCCTCGAAGACCTCGATCTCGATTGCACCCTTCTGGGTCTCGACCACCGCGACGATATCGCCGTGCTTGACCGTATCGCCGGGCTTCACCAGCCATTCGACCAGCTTGCCCGCGTCCATATCCGCGCCGAGCGAGGGCATCTTAAAAACGGCCATCGCGTCACCCTTTCCCGAGCGTCGCCTTCACGGCGGCGACGATGGCGGGCACCTGCGGAATGGCGGCGTCCTCGAGATGTTTGGGATAGGGGATCGGCACCTCGGCCGAGCACACCCGCCCCACCGGCGCGTCGAGATGCCAGAAGGCCTGTTCCCCGATCCGAGCCGCAATTTCGGCCGAGAGCGAGCCGGACCGCCAGCCCTCATCCACGATCACCGCGCGGCGCGTGCGCGCCAGCGAGGCCATGATCGTCTCGTCATCGAGCGGCCGCAGGGAGCGCAGGTCGATCACCTCGGCCTCGATCCCCTCGCCTGTCAGCGCTTCGGCCGCCTCCAGCGTCTTCCACAGCGATCCGCCATAGGTGATCAGGCTGATATCCTTACCCGCGCGCCGGATCGCGGCTTTGTCGATATCGACCGGCCCGGCATTCGCCGCGATCTGCCCGGTCATGTTGTAGAGCATGACATTCTCGAAGATCAGCACCGGGTCGGGATCCTCAAGCGCGGTCCACAGCATCCCGCGCGCGTCCTCGAGCGTGGCGGGCGCGAGAACCCGTAGCCCGGGAATATGCGCGTACCACCCTTCAAGCGAATGGGAATGCTGCGCCGCCAGCTGCTTGCCCGCGCCGGTCGCGAGACGGATCACCACGGGCGCACCGAACTGCCCGCCCGACATATGCCGGATCGTAGCGGCGGTGTTCATGATCTGGTCGAGCGCGAGCAGCGAGAAGTTCACCGTCATCACCTCGACGATCGGCCGCATCCCTGCCGCCGCCGCGCCGATCCCGGCCCCGGTGAAGCCGGACTCCGACAGTGGCGTGTCGCGGATGCGATCCTCGCCGAATTCGTCCATCAACCCTTTGGAG
>NZ_DFRG01000223.1:3938-4866 GCF_002378135.1 Thioclava sp. UBA3469 | reverse complement strand
TGATCCTGTGGCTCGCGCGCGATCCCGAGCGGGTGGAGCAGCCTGCAGGCCGTCGCGGCACCGCGCTCGACGTGCTGCGCCTGCCGGGCTTCTGGGTGCTGCTGCCGCTGACGGTCGCGAATTACACCGCCGCCGCCGGGATCCGCGGCGTCTGGGCAGGCTCCTATCTGGCCGATGTCTTCGGCGCGGATGCGCAGCTGATCGGCAAGGTGACGTTGGTGATGGGCCTCGCGATGATCGCGGGCAATTTCGCCTATGGCCCGGCGGACAAGATTTTCGGCAGTCACAAACGGGTCGCGCTTTACGGTAACGCGGTGCTGGCCGTGGCCTTGGCGGTGCTTTTCGTCCTGCCGGGGCAGTCGCTGTGGCTGGCGACGGTGCTTCTGGCGGCGATCGGCTTCTTCGGCGCGTCCTTCCCGGTGATCATGGCGCATGGCCGCACCTTCTACCCGCCGCATCTGACGGGGCGTGGCGTGACGCTGCACAACATGTTTTCGATCATGGGGGTTGCCGCGATGCAATTCGCCTCGCGCCCTGTCTTCGATGCGGTCTCGGTGGGGCATACGCCTGCGGTGGCCTATGGGCTGCTCTTTGCGTTCTTCCTCGCGCCGCTGATGATCGGGTTGGTTTTCTACGTTTTCGCCCGCGACAGCGGCGATGGCATGAGCTAAACCCATCGCATGACCCGGCTCGGATTTCTGATCAATCGCACGCTGCGGCGCGAGGCCCCGCTTGCCGCGCTCTCCGTCTCGCAAAAGGCGTTGCTGGGTGATCTCGCGGGCAAATCGGTGGCGCTTGTCGGCAATGCCCGCGCGCTGGCCGAGGGGCAGGCGGGGGCTGCGATCGACGCGCATGACGTGGTGATCCGGATCAACCGCGCGCCGATGCCCTCGGCCGAGAGCCACGGCACGCGCACCGACTGGCTGGC
>NZ_DFRG01000223.1:3123-3626 GCF_002378135.1 Thioclava sp. UBA3469 | reverse complement strand
TCCGACTGGCTGGCGCTTGCGACCTCGCTTCCCGAGGCCGAGCGCGCCCGCATCGCGCCGTCGCGCATCCTGTGGATGAGCCACAAGCGCAAGCGGCTCGATTGGCAGACCGCCACCAGCCCCGGTTTCTACCTGCATCCGCTGGACGACTACGAGGGGCTGAAGCTTAAGCTCGGCGCGCAGCCCACGACCGGGGCGATGCTGATCGAGATGCTCCTGCGCTCGGATCTGGCGCGGCTCGACCTCTATGGCTTCGATTTCTTCGCCTCGCTTTCGCTGTCGGGTCGGCGTTCGGCCGACAAGGTGCCGCATGATTTCGCCGCGGAAGCGGAGATGGTTGGCGGGTTTCTTGCTTCCGATCCACGTATCATTCGGAACTAACGGGGCGTCGAACCCCTTTCATTTCCTGACGTAAAGCGGTAGGAAGCCGCGTTCTATTCGAGCAAGGAGGTCCTCATGGGCTATAAAGTCGTCGTTGCGGGCGCCACGGGGAACGTGGGCCG
>NZ_DFRG01000223.1:584-2819 GCF_002378135.1 Thioclava sp. UBA3469 | reverse complement strand
GGGCGCCACGGGGAACGTGGGCCGCGAAATGCTGAACATCCTGGCCGAGCGCCAGTTCCCGGTCGATGAACTGGTGCCGCTCGCGTCGCGCCGGAGCCTCGGCACAGAGGTCAGCTTTGGCGATCAGACCCTGAAGACTAAAGATATCGATGGGTTCGACTTCACCGGCTACGACATCGCGCTGTTCGCGATCGGCTCGGACGCCACGAAGAAATACGCGCCCATTGCCGCCAAGCAGGGCTGCATCGTGATCGATAACTCGTCGCTCTACCGCTACGACCCGGACGTGCCGCTGGTCGTGCCGGAGGTGAACCCGGAAGCCGTCGACGGTTACGCGAAGAAAAACATCATCGCGAACCCGAACTGCTCGACCGCGCAGATGGTCGTGGCGCTCAAGCCGCTGCATGACCGCGCCAAGATCAAGCGCGTCGTCGTCTCGACCTACCAGTCGGTGTCGGGCTCGGGCAAAGAGGCGATCGACGAGCTTTGGAACCAGACCAAGGGCATGTATGTCCCCGGTCAGGAAGTGGAGCCGAAGGTCTATCCGAAGCAGATCGCGTTCAACGTGATTCCGCATATCGACGTGTTCCTCGACGATGGGTCCACCAAGGAAGAGTGGAAGATGGTCGCCGAGACCAAGAAGATCGTTGACCCGGCGATCAAGCTGACCGCGACCTGCGTGCGCGTGCCGGTCTTCGTGGGCCACTCGGAAGCGATCAACATCGAGTTCGAGGAGTTCCTCGACGAGGACGAAGCGCGCGACATCCTGCGCGAAGCGCCCGGCATCATGGTCGTCGACAAGCGCGAAGATGGCGGCTACGTCACCCCGGTCGAATGCGTCGGCGATTTCGCCACCTTCATCTCGCGCATCCGTCAGGACTCGACCATCGAGAACGGCCTGAACATCTGGTGCGTGTCGGATAACCTGCGCAAGGGCGCGGCCCTGAACGCGGTGCAGATCGCCGAGACGCTGGGCAAGCGGGTGCTCAAGAAGGGCTGAGCGTTCGGCCTTTTTGGATTTGGGAAACGCCCGGTCGGAGGATCGGGCGTTTTTCTTTTGGCGGTGTTTTCTGAGACGAGGGTTTGCCCGGGCGTCCAGCCCGGGCCGCGCCCGACCCTCCCCCCGGGAGGGCGCATTGGCGAGGTCATCGCGCGCATCACCGTCACTCGGGCTTGCGAGATAAAGCGCCTGGCCACAGGCGGATCGAAGCGCCCACCCAAGGCTCGGGCGCGTCCCTTACCGCGTGACCCGCTTCACCCCCAGATACGGCCCTTCGCCTGCCGCCGCGATCCGCGCCTTGGCGGCCTCGATGCCCTCATAGGCCACGCTCATCGTCTGGCCGTTGGCATGGATCATCGTCTCGCGATCGCAGGCCAGCGCGACATGACCTTTCCAGAACAGCAGATCGCCACGCTGGAGGGGGGCGCTCTCCGGCACAACATCTCCCATTTCCGCCCATTGCAGGTCGCTGTCGCCCGGCACGGACTGCCCGCACAGCGCGAAACCGATCTGCACCAGACCCGAGCAGTCGATCCCCGCACGGCTGTTGCCGCCCCACAGATAGGGCGTGCCCAGCAGCCGCTCGGCCACCGCGACCGGATCGTCCTCGGGCTGATCGAGCGCGCGCAGATGCTGGCGCGGCACATACCCCTCGGCGGTCACGGCGAACATGCCGTCGTCGCCCGTCACTGACAGATGCGCGCCCATCGAGAGCTGCATGACTTCACCGCGCTTGATCGCCGCCTCGCGATAGACATGCGTGGCAGGCGCGGTCACGACATGGGTGGAAGGTTCGGGCGTGCCGAAAGTATCGGCGGCGATCCAGCCACAATAGCCATCCCATGCGGCCTGAACGAAGGCGAAGCCGTCGCGCTGGTCGATCACTGTCACCGCGGCGCCAAAAAGAAGCTGCCGGTCGCGCAGGCTTCCGGGCTCGGGGCAAAGATCGGTCACGGGCACGACGATCCGCGCAGGCATCCCGTGGGTGAAGCCTTCCGCCTCGATCTGACCGCGCAGGGCCTCCAGCGCGATCTCGCCTGAATAGGGCAGGCGGCGACGGTCGGTCATTTCAGCACCTCGGGCAGGGCTGCGAGGATCGCCCGCGCGCCTTGGCCGACCCCGCCTTTCGGGCGGGCGGGGGCGGCGGCGGGTTGCCAGCCATAGATATCGAAATGGGCGAAACGTTCGGTCTGGGTCACGAAGCGGCGCAGGAACAGGGCTGCGGTGATCGAGCC
>NZ_DFRG01000223.1:0-289 GCF_002378135.1 Thioclava sp. UBA3469 | reverse complement strand
GAACAGGGCTGCGGTGATCGAGCCCGCCATGCCGCCCGAGGGTGCATTGTCGAGATCGGCGATGCCGGGTTCGATCTTCGCCTCGTAGGGCGCCCAGAACGGCATCCGCCAGAGCGGATCGGCCACCGCGCCCGAGGCCGTTGCCAAGGCCTGCGCGACGCCTTCGTCATCGGTGTAGAACGGGTGAATGTCCGGCCCCAGAGCGACTCGCGCCGCTCCCGTCAGCGTCGCCATGCAGACCATCAGGTCGGGCGGGGTCTCATCGGCATAGGCCAGCGCATCGGCCAGC
>NZ_DFRG01000242.1:2001-2565 GCF_002378135.1 Thioclava sp. UBA3469 | reverse complement strand
GATGGCGGCGGGCGATATGGAAAAGCGCCTGCATGCGGTGAAACGCTCAGTCGAGATGAAAGCCGAGATCGTGGCCCGCGACGAGACGGAGGAGGGCGACCGCGCGCTTCTCAACTTCGGTCACACCTTCTGCCACGCGCTGGAGGCCGCGACCGGCTATTCCGACCGGCTCCTGCATGGCGAGGGCGTGGCGATCGGCTGCGCGATGGCCTTCGAGCTGAGCCAGCGCCTCGGCCTGTGCTCGCAAGAGGCCCCGAGCCGCGTGCGCGCCCATCTGCGCGACATGGGAATGAAGACCGATCTGGCCGATATCGAGGGCGAACTGCCGGGCCGCGACGCGCTGATCGACCTGATGGCGCAGGACAAGAAAGTGCTCGACGGCAAACTGCGCTTCATCCTCGCGCGCGGCATCGGAGAGGCTTTCGTGACCTCGGATGTGCCGCGCGATGTGCTGGCAGGCGTGCTCGACGACGCGCTCGCCGCGCGGTAAGCCGATTTCCCAGTTGCGAGCCGCGCGCTCCTTCTTTATACGCCGCTTCAGGCACCCATAGCTCAGCTGGATAG
>NZ_DFRG01000242.1:0-1662 GCF_002378135.1 Thioclava sp. UBA3469 | reverse complement strand
CGCTGCCCTCCGAAGGCAGAGGCCGAAGGTTCGAATCCTTCTGGGTGCGCCATTTCCCCCAGTTTCCGAAATTTCAGCGCCTTGGGGGCGGCACAGACGCTATCGAGACGGCCCGAGACAGACCCGATGAGAGATGCGATGACGACAGATGACGCCCTGATCCGCGCAGCGAAGCTCTCGGTCGCGCCGATGATGGACTGGACCGACCGCCATTGCCGCTACTTCCACCATCAGATCAGCCGCAACGCGCTGCTTTACACCGAGATGGTGACCGCGCCTGCGGTGATTCATGGCGATCGCGATCGGCTGCTGGGGTTCGATGAGGCCGAGCACCCGGTGGCGCTGCAGCTCGGTGGGTCGGACGCGAAGGAACTGGCCGAGGCGGCGAAGGTCGGCGCGGATTTCGGTTATGACGAGATCAACCTCAATTGCGGCTGCCCGTCCGATCGCGTGCAATCCGGGGCTTTCGGTGCGGTTTTGATGAAGTCGCCCGATTTGGTGGCCGAGTGCTGTGCCGCGATGATCGCGGCGCAACCCGTAGAAGTCACGGTGAAATGCCGCATCGGGGTCGACGATCAGGACCCGCAGGAAGTGCTGCCCGAGTTCATCGAGAAGGTCGCCGCTGCAGGCGTGACCTGCATCACGATCCACGCCCGCAAGGCTTGGCTGCAAGGCCTCTCGCCCAAGGATAACCGCGAAATCCCGCCGCTCGATTACCCGCTCGTCCACGCGATGAAGGCGGCCTATCCGCAGCTCCATCTGTCGATCAATGGCGGTATCAAAGATCTCGCCGCAGCCGAGGCCGAACTCGCGCAAGGGCTCGACGGCGTCATGGTCGGCCGCGCGGCCTATCATCAGCCGATGGAGGTGCTGGGCGCCGCCGATCAGCGCATCTGGGGGCAGGGCGCGGCGCGCGATCCCTTCGACGTGGCTGAAGCGATGATCCCCTATATCGCGCGCCATATCGAACGCGGCGGCAGGCTGCACCAGATCACCCGCCACATGCTCGGCCTGTTCCACGGCAAGCCCGGTGCGCGCCGCTTCCGGCAGATCCTGTCGGAAGGCGCCACCCGCGACGGCGCCGGGGTTGAACTTTTCGAGAGCGCGTTGTCAGCCGTACGTGAACGGGTTAACTGAGCGGAACCCAAGGAGATTTTCCGACATGCCCGATTTCGCCACGCTCGCGCCGCTCGTCTTGATCCTGATGGCAGTGGGGGCGTTCGCGGGCGTTCTGGCGGGGCTTCTGGGGGTCGGCGGCGGGATCGTCCTCGTGCCGGCCTTCTTCTATCTTTTCAGCGGGTTGGGCTACGGATCGAACGATCTGATGCAGGTCTGCGTCGCGACCTCGCTGGCGACGATCATCGTCACGTCGATCCGCTCGGTCATGGCGCATAACCGCAAGGGTGCGGTCGATTGGGATATCCTCAAGCAATGGATCGCCCCCATCGCCATCGGCGCGATCATCGGGGTGCTGGTGGTGCATCAGCTGCGCTCTTCGACGATGCAGATCATCTTCGCGGTGATGGTGCTGCTGATCGCCTGCTACATGATGTTCGGCAAATCGAGCTGGCGGATCTCGGACGGGCTGCCGGGCGGCATCTTCCGCGCGTGGTTCGGCCCGCTGATGGGGTTCCTGTCGGTGCTTCTGGGGATCGGCGGCGG